>DLBG01000031.1 GCA_002494135.1 Lachnospiraceae bacterium UBA7027 | reverse complement strand
AAGGACCGCACCGGCATGCTTGTATTCTTCACGGGTGCCTTATTCCTTACGATTCTTCTGGGCGCATATATTCCCACAAATATCATTAAAGCCTCCACACAGGAATTCGTGGAGCTTTCCAACCCGCATAATCCGATGCTCTATGTGCTTTATTCGTTCCTTTATTCTTCCGGTGCCTTTCTTGTCTGGTTCGGAATCTTTTATTTCCTTGCCGGGAAAAAATCCCGTTTCTGGTTTGAAACCGGCATTTGGATTATCGGTGCGTTTTCCGTTATCAATTTTCTGGTGGAGGGGTCCATGCTTGGGCTGATGTCCCCTTCGTTTCAGTATGCGCAGCTTTTTGTGTTTGGCAAAAAAAGAATCGGATTAACCGTTCTTTTAGGTCTTGCATTCGCCGCACTGATTGTTTTCCTTGCGAAAAAACAGCGTAAGGTTCTTCGAATCCTTACCCTGTCTGTGCTTGCAAGCATCGTGATTATTACCGGAATAAACATCGGAGCGATTAACCGGGATTACAAGGAACTGGATTATCTTTTCAAACAGGGAAATCTGGGGCCGAAGATTACGCTTTCAAAAAACGCGCCGAACGTGGTGGTCATCATGATGGACCGTGCGCTCGGGGTGGAAGCACCCTATATTTTTAAAGAGCGTCCGGAGCTGATGGAAAGCTTTGACGGTTTTACCTATTACCCGAATACGGTTTCCTTTGGCGCATATACCAATGTCGGTGTTCCGGGAATCTACGGGGGATATGAATATACTCCGGCAAAGATGAATGAAAGAACGGAAGATTTACTGGTGACCAAGCACAATGAAGCCTTAAAAGTCATGCCGGTTCTGTTTGAAGAAAACGGATATGACGTCACGGTCTGGGACCCTTCCTATGCCGGTTACAACTGGATTCCGGATCTTTCCGTTTATGACGAATATCCGAAGATTAAAGCCTTTAACACGGTCGGACGATTCAATGAAGATGCACCCGAAGATGCCATCAGCATCGACAGCTTAAGAAAGCGGAATTTCTTCTGTCATTCGATTATGAAAGCGGCGCCGTTGTTTTTACAGAAATACATCTACGACAACGGTTTTTACAACAATCAGGAATACAAGGTAAACAGCTTCGGGGATCAGCGCTATGTAAGCGCCGGCTACCGGCAGGAGTTTCTGGACTGGTATCTTGCTCTCGACAAAATGTCCGAACTGACGGATTTTACAGGCGGTGAAAACGGGTCCTTCTTTATCATGTCAAACGGAACCACACACGAACCCTGTCTGCTTCAGGAACCGGATTACACGCTGCAAAAATACGTAGACAATACGCCGTATCATGAAAATGATGAGGGAAGATATGTGGTTGACGGTGTGGAAATCGATATGACAACCATTATGCAGAACCAGCATTTCTGTATTAATATGGCGTCCTATATTGAACTGGCGAAGTGGTTTGATTATTTAAAGGCAAATGACTGCTATGACAATACCAGAATCATTGTTGTGGCGGACCACGGGAAGAACGTATATCATTTCCCCGAATTTGTAAACGACGAAGGAGTCAATCTGGAATGTTTCCTGCCGCTTCTTCTGGTAAAAGACTTCAACGCACACGGGTTTGAAATCTGCGAGGATTTTATGACCAATGCGGATACTCCGAGCATCGCCGTAAAGAACCTGATTGCGGATGCAAAGAATCCGTTTACGGGAAATTTGTTAGACGGACACGAGAAGAAAACGAAGCTGCAGATTCTGTATTCGGAGGGCTTTGATACAAAGGTGAATAACGGAAATGCCTTCTATCCGGGAAACTGGTATACGGTGGAAGGCAATCCTCATGTCCTGGAAAACTGGGAATACCTCGGATATTATTAATTTCATCGGATTGCCCCCAAAAAGCATATTACAAAACGGTGCCGGGAGAAATTCCGGCATATTTGTTTTCTTAATTACCTATTGACATAGTAGGTAAAAGGAAATAAAATGTAATCACAGCAATAAGAAGGGAGTTAATCTATGATTTATGCAGATAATGCCGCAACCACCAAAATGTCCGACGCGGCAATCGAGGCCATGACGGCCTGTATGAAAGAGAATTACGGAAATCCTTCCAGCCTGTACGGAATAGGCCAGAAGGCAAAGGAGGCGCTGGAGGGTGCCAGAGATGAAATAGTAAAGGCAATCCATGCGGAGAATTTCCGCGAAATCATTTTTACATCCGGAGGAAGCGAGGCAGACAATCAGGCCATCCGTTCGGCAGCAGAACTTGGAAGAACGGCCGGAAAAATGCATATCGTCTCCACGGCTTTTGAACACCATGCGGTTTTGCATACCTTAAAGAAACTGGAAAAAGAGGGCTTCGAGATTACGCTTCTTGACGTTCACGAAAACGGTCTGGTCCGTCCCGAAGAGGTGGAGGCTGCCATTCGGGAGGATACCTGTCTTGTTACGATTATGTATGCGAACAACGAAATAGGAACCATTCAGCCCATTCGCGAAATCGGCGCAGTCTGCAGGGCGAAAAACGTGATTTTTCATACCGATGCCGTACAGGCGGTCGGTCATATTTCCGTGGATGTTGTGAGGGATAATATCGATATGCTTTCCGCTTCGGCGCATAAATTTCACGGCCCGAAGGGATGCGGTTTCCTCTATGTGAAAAAAGGAATTAAAATATCCAGTCTGATCGAAGGCGGCGCACAGGAGAGAGGAAAACGTGCCGGAACTGAGAATGTCCCGGGTATCGTGGCGACAGCGGTCGCGCTTAAGGACGCCGTTGCAAATCTGGATAAAAATGCGGAAATAACCGTAAAAAAGAGGGACCGTCTGATTGAGGGACTAAAGGAAATTCCGCATTCTGCAATCAACGGAGATGAAAAAATGCGACTTCCCGGAAACGTGAACTTCTGTTTTGAGGGAATCGAAGGAGAATCCCTTCTTCTTTTGCTGGATGACAAAGGGATTCAGGCATCCTCGGGAAGCGCCTGCACTTCGGGTTCTCTGGATCCCAGCCATGTTCTTCTGGCAATCGGAAGAGTGCATGACGTGGCGCACGGCTCGTTAAGACTTACTATTAACGAGGAGACCACGGACGAGGAAGTAGAGTTTATGATTCGGTCCGTGAAAGAGGTGGTAGAGTATCTTCGCAGTTTCTCGCCCATCTGGAGAGATTTAACGGAAGGAAAGAAGCAGTTTATTCTGTAAGGAGGAAAAATCATGTCGTTATACAGCGAAAAAGTAATGGATCATTTCAGAAATCCGAGAAATGTGGGAGTGATAGAGAACGCAAACGGAATCGGCGAGGTCGGAAATGCGAAATGCGGAGATATCATGAAAATGTATCTCCTGATCGAGGATGACATTGTAAAGGATGTCAAATTCGAAACCTTTGGCTGCGGAAGCGCCATAGCATCCAGTTCCATGGCGACCGAAATGATTAAGGGAAAACCCCTTTCCGAAGTAAGAGAGCTTACGAATAAGGCAGTGGCCGAAGCCCTGGACGGACTTCCGGATTATAAAATGCATTGTTCCGTTCTTGCGGAAGAAGCAATTAAATCCGCTTTAGAGGATTACGAGAAGCGGAAATCGGAATAGAAAAAAAATTATATTAAACCTATTGACAAAGTAGGTAAATGGGTATATAGTTACACGCAGGTTCGGATTTATGAATCCGAATCAAATAAACAGGAGTAAAAAGATGAAACAGCAAACAGTCACTTATCAAGTGAATATGATGTGCATGTGCATGATGTGCTGCCCTCGCATGACGGAACCCCGATTCATGGATTTCGAGAATGCGGAAGCGGTTGAATTGCGTGTGCGCAGTTTGCCGTAATCCGTATTGCGAATGAAGAGATGATCAGGGGGTCCGAACGGGCCCCTTTTATTATGGATTTGCAACGGACAGGAAGGAGTGAAAGAAATGAAAACGGAAAGCATTCATCTTAATTACAGTACACGAATGTGCTGCAGGATGCGATGTTGCGACTGAAGTTCCGACGGGACGGCACCATTTGCGGGAAGGTCGGGAAACCGGCAACATAGAAAACAGTAATACAGGAAAAAGTTGAAAATAAAAAGTTATTTGAAAATCACAATGAAGGAGATCAAAGCAATGAAGAATAAATTAATTAAGAAAGTGGCTGCAGTCGGAATTGCCGCAATCAGTGCGGTAGGATTGCTTGCCGGATGCGCCAAGGGAAACGGTAATGCAAACGAAGGTGGAAAAGAGATTTACAGAACCGTGGATGAAATTAAGGAAAGCGGAACCATCAATATCGGTGTATTTTCCGATAAGTCCCCGTTCGGATATGTGGATGAAAACGGTGATTATCAGGGATACGATGTGTATTTCGGAAACCGGATCGGTGAGGATCTGGGCGTAAAAATCAATTACGTATCCACCGAGGCAGCCAGCCGTATTGAATCGTTAAAAACCGGCAAGGTTGACATTGTTCTTGCAAACTTTACCGTAACACCGGAACGTGCGGAAGAAGTTGATTTTGCACTTCCTTACATGAACGTTGCACTGGGTGTTGTTTCCCACAATGACAGAGTCATTACGGACTTGGCACAGATCGGTGCGGATGATCAGGTAATCGTAATTTCCGGTACGACCGCAGAAACTTATCTGGAAAAGAACAACCCGGAAATCAAGTTACAGAAGTTCGATACCTATGCAGCAGCAAAGAGTGCGTTTGAAAACGGAACCGGTGTAGCATGGGCAAACGATAACACCGAAGTAATTGCGTTTGCAAACGAGAACGAAGGATACACCGTCGGAATCGAATCCCTGGGAAGCGCCGATACCATTGCTCCTGCGGTAACAAAAGGAAATGCTTCCTTACTTACCTGGTTAAACGAAGAAATTGAAGCGCTCGGAAAAGAAAACTTCTTCCATGCGGATTATGAAGCAACCTTAGTTGATACTTACGGTCTTGATTATGAAGATACACTTGTTGTAGAGGGCGGTGTAGTAGGCGGTCAGACAGCTGCACCGGTTGAGGAAAAAGGAACCATCACCGTAGCGGCTTCCCCTACCCCTCATGCGGAAATTCTTGCAAAAGCTGCAGAAATTCTTGCAAAAGACGGATGGAAATTGGAAGTTACCGAATTTGAAGATTATGTTCAGCCGAACCTTGTAGTAGACAGCGGCGAAATCGATGCAAATTATTTCCAGCATGTACCTTATCTTGACAACTTCAATGAGGAGAAGGGAACAAAGCTGGTTTCCATCGCAGGCATTCACTATGAACCTTTCGGAATCTATCCCGGAACCAAGGCTTCCTTAAAAGACATTGCAAAGGGAGATACCATAGCAGTACCCAACGACACTACCAATGAAGCAAGAGCATTACTTCTTCTTCAGGATAACGGAATCATCAAATTAAAAGAAGGCGCAGGCCTTACCGCAACCGTACTGGATATCGTGGAGAATCCCTATGATGTAAAGATTCAGGAGCTTGAAGCAGCACAGGTATCCAGAGTAAAAGACGAAGTGGCTTTCGTGGTATTAAACGGAAACTATGCTCTTGAGGCAGGATTCTCCGTAGGAAAAGATTCCATCGCATATGAGAAATCCGATTCCGAAGCAGCGAAGACCTATGTAAACGTTCTTGTTGTAAAAGAGGGAAATGAAAATAACGAGGGACTGAAGGCACTTGCAGAAGTTCTGAAGTCCGATGAAATCAAAGAGTTTATCGAAAAAACCTATGACGGTGCGGTAGTACCGTTCGCTGAATAAGCGGTATTAAAGGAGTTTCGAAAGAAAATCCGGAAAATGAGGAAAACCTGTTCTCTCACGGGAATACTCCCGTGAGAGAATACGCGTAAGGAAGAGTACAAGATGTCAATTATTGAGATTAAAAATGTCACAAAAACATTTGATGCTAATAAAAGCAGTGTTCATGCGTTATCCGATGTCAGTCTTTCCGTTGAGGAAGGAGAAATTTTCGGTGTAATCGGACTTTCCGGTGCAGGCAAGAGCACCCTGGTTCGGTGCATGAATTTGCTGGAGAAACCCACCGGCGGAGAAGTATGGGTGGACGGAAAGAATCTTATGAGTCTGTCCGAGAAGGAACTTCGGCTGATGCGCAGAGAAATCGGAATGATTTTTCAGCATTTTAATCTCCTGATGCAAAGAAACGTGCTGGATAATGTCTGTTTTCCCATGGAAATAGCAGGCGTAAAGAAACGCGAAGCCAGGGAAAAGGCGATGAATTATCTGAAAATTGTAGGCCTGGAAGAAAAAGCAAAGGCCTATCCTGTTCAGTTATCCGGCGGGCAGAAGCAGCGTGTTGCAATTGCAAGAACACTGGCTTCCAATCCCCGGATTATTTTGTGTGATGAGGCGACCAGTGCGCTGGATCCTCAGACAACGGGTACGATTCTGGCCCTTTTAAAACAAATCAATAAAGATTACGGAATTACGGTTGTAGTTATAACGCACGAAATGCGTGTGGTGGAGGAGATCTGCGACAGAGTGGCGGTTCTCAATCTCGGTGAACTTGCCGAAATCGGACCGGTGGAGGAAGTATTCCGTCATCCGAAGAGCAATGCGGCAAAGAGCCTGCTTTTGGAACGAAAAATCAGTCAGATGGGAGTGAATGCGGCAGATGGAATTTAAAGATATGGCAGTCATGCTTGCAGACGGCACATGGGACACTTTATATATGGTTTTGATTTCCACGATTCTGGGGTATATAATCGGCCTTCCTTTAGGCATTCTTTTGACCATTACCGATGCGGACGGAATCAGACCGAACAGGGTAATTTATAAAATACTGGATGTCATAATCAACATCACCAGAAGCATTCCTTTTTTGATTTTGCTGATTCTGATTATGCCCCTTACCAAAATGATTGTCGGAAAAAGTTACGGAACCACGGCTACCATTGTACCGCTTACTTTTGCGGCGGCACCCTTAATTGCAAGAATGGTGGAAAGCTCTTTAAAAGAAGTGGACAAGGGAGTGATCGAGGCAGCGTTCAGTATGGGAGCGGGGTATTTTACCATCATTTGGAAAGTGCTGGTAACGGAAAGCAGGACGTCTCTTTTGGTCGGAGTCACCATAGCACTCGGAACCATTCTGGGATACTCCGCAATGGCAGGTGTCATCGGCGGAGGCGGCCTCGGCGATATTGCAATCCGTTACGGATATTACAGATATGAAACCAAAATTATGATTATTACGGTTGCAGTCCTGGTCGTTCTTATGCAGATTCTGCAATGGCTGGGAATGCTGCTTTCCAAGAAAATAGATAAGAGAAGAGGAAAATAAAAATGAACTGGGAAGTAATCGGCTCCTACCTTCCGCTATTCTGGAAGGCGATGCTGCTTACATTACGAATAGGGTGGATCGGTATTATTTTTGCGATTCTGATCGGCATACTGTGCGCGATAGTCCGGTTCTATAAAATCCCCGTTGCAAGCCAGATAGCGGGAGTTTATATCGAGTTATTCCGGAATACGCCGCTTCTGGTGCAACTGTTTTTTCTGTATTTTGCACTGCCGAGAATCGGGATACCCATCCGGGCCGATTTTTGCGGGGCACTGGGACTGGCACTGCTCGGAGGAGCCTATATGGCGGAAACATTTCGAAGCGGCCTCGAATCCGTTGCCAAAATCCAGACAGAGAGTGCATTATCCCTCGGAATGAACAAAAGCCAGGTGGTAACGCATATTATCTTTCCGCAGGCCTTCTCGGTAAGTGTTCCGTCATTTGTTGCAAACATCATCTTTCTTTTGAAGGAAACCAGTGTCTTCTCGGCAATCAGCCTGATGGATTTAATGTTTACGGCAAAGGATTTGATCGGACTTTATTACAAAACAACGGAGTGCCTGACCCTTCTGGTTGTATTCTATGCACTGATTCTGATTCCGGTATCCGTTCTCGGAGACCGGCTGGAAAGGAGGGTTCGCCATGCCGAATTTGGGAATTGAGGTTTTGTTTAAAGGTTCCAATATGGCAAGACTCTTAGGCGGATTGTGGGTGTCCCTTCGAATCAGTCTGATTGCGGTCGGATTCAGTATCGGACTCGGGATTCCTCTGGGAATTGTGATGACTTCGAAATCTCCTGTGATTAAGGTGATTACAAGACTGTATCTGGAAGTGGTTCGCATCATGCCGCAGATGGTTTTACTGTTTCTGGTATTCTTCGGGACCACGAGGGCATTTGGCTGGAACCTGAATGCGGAGGTTGCTTCGGTGATTGTATTCTCTTTCTGGGGATGTGCGGAGATGGCGGATCTGGTAAGAGGTGCATTTATCAGCATTCCGAAGCATCAGTATGAAAGCGCGAAAGCGCTGGGAATGAATTCCTTCCTCGTGTTTTCGGTAATCATTCTTCCGCAGACACTAAGACGTCTCCTGCCGCTTTCCATCAATCTGGTAACCAGAATGATTAAAACAACTTCGCTGGTAATGATGATCGGAGTAGTGGAAGTTTTAAAAGTGGGACAGCAGATTATTGAGGCAAACCGGACTTCTTCGCCCAACGCGGCATTCGGAGTATACGGTACCGTATTATTGCTTTATTTTATCGGCTGCTGGCCGATCAGTATGTTATCGAAATATCTGGAAAAGAAGTGGAATAAGTCATGAGTGTGAATAAAAAAGAAGAAATTATCCGCGTGGATCATATTACAAAACGATACGACGAAAATTCCGTACTGGAAGATTTTTCCCTTTCCGTATATGAAGGAGAAGTTGTGGTAATCGTAGGTCCTTCCGGATGCGGAAAAAGTACGATTCTTCGAATTATGAACGGCCTGGAACCCATCCAGAAGGGAGAGGTTACCTACCGTGGGGAAAAGGTGGACGGAAAGCTCGGAAGTATTACCAGAATCCGAGAAAAGGTCGGAATGGTATTTCAGAGCTATGAACTGTTTCCGCATAAAACCATTTTGCAGAACGTAATGCTTTCCCCGGTTCTGGTACAGAAAAGAGACCGAAAGGAAGTCAGGGAGGAGGCTCTGCAACTGCTTGCCCGTGTCGGTCTGCTTGAAAAGAAAGACAATTATCCGAGGCAGTTATCCGGCGGTCAGAAACAGCGCGTGGCAATTGTAAGAGCCCTGGCCATGCATCCGGAAGTGCTTCTTTTTGATGAGGTTACGGCGGCACTGGACCCGGAAATGGTACGTGAGGTATTGGATGTTTTGCTGTCATTGGCCAAAGAAGGAAAGACCATGGTGATTGTCACTCATGAGATGTCATTTGCGAAGGCAATTGCCGACCGGGTGATTTTTCTCGACGGCGGTCATCTGGAAGAGGAAGGAACCGCCACGGAGTTTTTTGAACATCCGAAGACAGAGCGAGCGAAGCAGTTTTTGAATACGTTTACATACGCCAAAGTGGAGAGAGAAGAGTAAAGAATGAAACGGATTTTATGTTACGGAGATTCGAATACCTGGGGATTAATTCCGGGCTCCGACCCTCAGAAACGATACCCGCAGGATGTGCGCTGGACAGGGCGGTTAAAGCAGGAGTATCCCAGCGCAGAAATAATCGAGGAAGGCCTTTGCGGGCGCACCACGATTTTTGAGGATGCATTGAGACCGGGAAGAAACGGTCTGAAGGTTCTCCCGATTCTTTTGGAAAGCCATAAACCTTTGGATGCCGTGGTTCTGATGCTCGGAACGAACGACTGCAAAACGGTTTACGGGACTTCGGAATATACCATCGGAAGAGGAGTGGAACTCTGCATCGCCGAGATTGAGAAATTTGTTCCGGCAGATAAAATTCTGTTAATCTCACCGGTTTCTTTAGGCGAAGAAGTCTGGAGACCCGAAAAGGATCCTGAGTTTGACCAACGCTCCGTGGAAGTTTCGAAAAAACTTAAAAATGTATATGAGCAGATTGCCAGAAACAGGGGAAACGTATTTCTGGCGGCAGATTCAGTTGCCGCAGCGAATGATGCGGACTGTGAGCATCTGGACGAAACCGGACATGAGGCGTTTTTTAAAGCCGTATCGGAGAAACTGAAAGAAATGGGTTTGTAAGGACAGAAAGGGGAGAGAAAGTATGACCATGTTAAGGGATATAGCAAGTTACATGAAAAGCGGAGAAAGCCCGGATCATAATCTTGGTCTGGAGATTGAACATTTTATTGTAAATGAGAAAGGTAATCAGATCGGTTTTGATGAAATCAGCGGTCTGATTCGGGATATCGGGAATCAGATTGGTGCCGAAATTCACTATATAATTCCTATCTTTCCGATATCGCACATGACTATGGTGCAATCGACGAAAGGAAAACATCAGGTTTTCCAGGAAGCGGATCCTTCCTTCCGCGATTTTACAATTACGGCAACAGCTCCGAGCAAAACATTTAATCTGGCTGGATTTCAGACAACTCTGGCTTAGTGTCGATGAGCTGGAGGACAGGATTGTGAATAAGGCAGGCCTGTGGCTTGACAGAGGAAGGATATTCGGAAAAGGAGGGGAAGGGTTTGAACGAATAAATGCCGCCTGCCCGAAAAGTGTGCTGAAAGAAGCATTAAACCGAATAAAAACAGGTATCTCGAATGACGGTTAATCATTCGGATACCTGTGTTTCAATCATAAAATATTAAGATGCCGTAGCCGCGGGAATGGCATAGGTTTCATAGACTGAAGTTGGTGGTTCGAGTCCGCCCGGTATCGTTATCTGTTCAGAATCAGATATAAAAGTCTGTACAGTTCTTTGGCATCGTCAGCGGAAAGCCGGATACACTGCCCGATTTCCATCGGAATGTTTGCGGCTTTCTTTTTTAATTCCGCGCCTTCTTTGGTTAATTCCACTACCAGAACGCGCTCGTCTTCCTCGCTTCGGCTTCTGGTAATGAATCCCTGTTTTTCCAACGTTTTTAAAAGCGGAGTCAGAGTGCCGCTGTCCAAGAAAAGCCGGTTGCCGAGGGCTTTTACACTGATGCGCTTTTCTTCCCAGAGCACCATCATGGTGATGTACTGGGTATAGGTGAGCCCGATCCGGGAGAGAGGCTCATGATAGAGTTTTATAATCTCCCGGGAGGCTGCATATAGAGGAAAGCACAATTGATTGTCAAGTTTTAAAGCATCATCCGGATTCATGGTTTATTCTCCCAGTTCGGCCAAAACGGTTTTGGCAAAATCACGCGCCGCATCAAGATCTTTCTCATTCGGGTGTTTCGCATTCATAAAGCCGAATTTTCCGGTGCATTTGAAGCCGTGCGGATAGAATTTTACATTGCATTTTTCGGCGGTTTCTTTCACAAACTTTGCGGTGGATTTACCGGAAGCCGAAGTGGAAAACGAAACAATCTGTCCGATGAAAGAAGCATTATCCTGGATGAATTTTTCTACGGAAGGGTCATAGGTAAATGCATAGAGGGAGCTTCCGAGGAAGAGTATGTCTGCCTTTTCGGTCATTCCTTTCGAAATGTCAAACGCTTCGACTCCGAGAACTTCCGCGATGGCGTCTGCTACTTTTTTGGTATTGCCGGATCTGGTGTAATAAGCAACTGCATATTTCATAATCGGTTCTCCTTTATGAGTCTGATTTACAGAAGGGATGCCACGAGTTCGTCAAGCTCATCCATGGAACGGGTAGGCTCAAAACGTGCTACGATATTTCCTTCACGGTCTACTACGAATTTGGTAAAGTTCCATTTGATGTTTCCGTTGTTCTTATAGTCCTTATCCTGAGACTTGGCAACGCCGTTCATCATAAGTGCCTTCGGTCCTTTGCCGAATCCTTCGAATTTCGTGTTTTCGGTAATGTATTTCCAGAGCGGAAGTGCATTTTCTCCGTTTACGTCTACCTTTGCGAACTGAGGGAAGGTAATTCCGAAACGTCCCTTGCAGAAGGTGTGAATCTCTTCATCGGTTCCGGGAGCCTGATTTGCGAACTGGTTGCAGGGGAAATCCAGAATCTCGAGACCTTTTTCGTTGTATTTCTCGTAGATTTTCTGTAAGTCTTCGTACTGCGGGGTGAAACCGCATCCGGTAGCGGTATTGACAATAATCAGAACCTTGTCTTTGTAATCCGACATGGAAATTTCTTCGCCTTTTCTGGTCAGGAAAGTGTAATCATATATGCTCATTTGTATGTCCTCCTTTTGATGTGATACAAATCCATATATTCGATTGGATACAATTTAATTATACACAATCAAAAATAAAGTGCAAGTTGTTTTTTTAAAAACAGCAATTTATTTACATTTGTGTTGGAGGGTAGTAATATTCCGTTTAGAAAACGGGTATTCCAGAAGGAAACAAACGGAGATTTTGTAAAATGGACAGAAAGAATAAAAACGCGCCGGGCATTGTTTTAATCGTCGTGGCTGCTGTTTTCTGGGGAACCATGGGCATTTTTGTCAGGAAGCTCAGTGAATACGGCTTCGGTTCCATTCAGATTGTTACCATTCGTCTGACGCTGGCAGCGCTTGTTTTCTCTGTGATTTTACTGATAAAAGACCGGTCCGGGTTTAAGATTTCACCAAAGGACATTCCGCTCTTTCTCGGACTGGGATTCGGCAGTATTCTGTTTTTTACGGTTTGCTATTTTTCGGCCATTAATATGATGTCGCTTTCAACCGCGGCGATTTTACTTTATACATCACCCATATGGATTATGCTGATGTCCGTTATTCTTTTTCATGAAAAACTAAACGGAAGAAAAATCGCGGCGCTGATTCTTGCATTTGCCGGATGCGTACTGGTTTCCGGGATTTCCGGAAACGGAATTACCTTAACGGGACTGCTTGTGGGACTCGGTTCCGGCTTCGGATACGGACTGTACAGTATCTTAGGAACGATTGCACTTCGGCGCTATTCTCCGTTTACCGTGACGACGTATACGTTTTTGTTTGCGTCGGCGGGGGCGTGGATCATCTGTCGTCCTGCGGATATGATTTCGAAATTCTTTGCGGCGGAACACCCGTTAACCCTGATACCGATTTGCATTCTGACTGCGTTTATTACCGCAGTTATTCCGTTTCTGACCTATACGCTCGGACTGAAAAGTGTGGAAGCGAGCAAAGCGGGTATTATTGCAACGATTGAGCCGTTAGTGGCAACATTAATCGGAATTGTTGTTTTCTCGGAACCGTTAACGGTAATGTCGGGATGCGGAATCGTTTTGATTTTATCAGCGGTAATTCTTTTGAATTTAAAACAAAAGAAAAAGGAGGGGAAATCATGAGCGAAAAAGAAACGATGCTTTCCGGACAGCTGTATGATCCGAATGACGAGGAACTTATCCGGTTAAGGCAAAAGGCGCACAGGCTGTGTCTGGAATATAACGAAACACCGGAGACGGACGGTGAAAAAAGATTTCGTATCATACATGAACTGATTCCGGATCAGGGGGAAGACGTAAACCTTCAGGGCCCCATACAAATCGACTACGGCTGTTTTACAAGTATCGGAGACCGATCCTATGCAAACTTCAATCTTGTGATTCTGGATACTTGTCCCGTGACAATCGGAAACGATGTTTTCATGGGACCGAACGTTTCGATTCTGACTCCGCTTCATCCGCTTCAATGGAAGGAAAGAAATGCATACAGAAGGGAAGACGGAGTATTAACGGACCGCGAATACGGAAAACCGATTACGATTGAAGACAACTGCTGGCTCGGAGGAAATGTAACGATTTGCGGTGGTGTTACCGTAGGACACGGCAGTGTCATCGGGGCCGGAAGCGTTGTTACAAGGGATATTCCGCCAAACTCACTGGCGTTCGGGAATCCCTGCAGGGTAGTGAGAAAAATAGACAACGACTGACGGTGAAATTTAAAATTTGCAAAAAGTTGTTGACAGAAAAAAACGATGGGTGTATTTTAATTCGTGTAAAGGCAATGGCGTCTTTGAGAATCTTCTCGAAGGCGCTTTTTCATTTTCGGAAAAGCATCTGAAAGATCCGGAACTTTCAGGTGAAAAGCCTTACAACTGAATAAAAAAATTCATGACAACGGCGTCATTCCAGAAACAGAACTGGGATGGCGCTATTCTTTTGAAAGGAGAACCGTTATGGAAAACGTAAAAGAGTATTTCGGATGTAATGTATTTGATGACAGAGAGATGAAGGCCAATTTACCGGCAAAGGTATACCAGTCTCTTAAGAAAACCATAGATGAAGGAGCAACACTTGATGTCAGCGTCGCCAATATCGTGGCTGAGGCCATGAAGGAATGGGCTCTCAAAAAAGGAGCCACCCATTATACACACTGGTTTCAGCCTCTTACGGGTATTACCGCAGAGAAACATGATTCTTTCATTACTCCTTCTCCGGACGGCGGAGTGATTATGGAGTTTTCCGGAAAGGAATTAATCAAAGGGGAACCCGATGCATCTTCTTTCCCTTCCGGCGGAATCCGGGCAACCTTTGAAGCAAGAGGATACACAACCTGGGATCCTACTTCCTACGCATTCATCAAAGGCAAAACGCTTTGCATTCCTACCGCGTTTTGCGCATACGGCGGACAGGCACTGGATAAAAAAACTCCGCTTCTTCGTTCCATGGAAGCACTGAATGAACAGGCACTTCGAATTTTAAGATTATTCGGAAACGATACGGCGAAGAGAGTTACCTCATCCGTAGGTCCCGAGCAGGAGTACTTCTTAGTGCCGAAGGAAATGTTCGATCAAAGACTGGACCTTCGATTAACCGGAAGAACGCTGTTTGGAACCAAGCCTCCCAAGGGACAGGAGATGGACGATCATTACTTCGGTATCATCAAGCCCCGTGTACAGGCATACATGGAAGAACTGAATGAAGAACTTTGGAAACTCGGAATTCTTGCCAAAACGGAACATAACGAAGTGGCTCCTTCGCAGCACGAGCTGGCACCGATTTATACGACTACAAATGTAGGTACGGATCATAACCAGTTAACAATGGAAATCATGCAAAAGCTTGCACCGAAGCACGGACTGGTTTGTCTTCTTCATGAGAAGCCTTTTGCGGGAGTTAACGGAAGCGGTAAGCATAACAACTGGTCTATCGCAACGGACGAAGGACAAAACCTCTTATCCCCCGGTGCTACTCCTTATGAAAACGCACAATTCTTATTATTCCTTTGTGCGGTAATCAAAGCGGTGGATGATTATCAGGATTTGTTGAGACTTTCCGTGGCAACCGCCGGAAACGACCACAGACTCGGCGCCAACGAGGCACCTCCGGCAGTGATTTCAATGTTCCTCGGAGATGAACTCCAGGCAGTTCTCGATGCGATTGAAACCGATACGCCTTATGCCGGAACGGAAAAGAAGCAAATGAAACTCGGCGTATCCACGCTTCCGATTTTCAACCGTGATACGACGGACCGTAACCGTACTTCACCGTTTGCATTTACCGGTAATAAATTCGAATTCCGTATGCTTGGTTCTTCCAACAGCATTGCATGTGCAAATATTATGCTGAACTCCGCAGTTGCCGAATCCCTAAAGATTTACGCAGACCGTCTGGAAGGTGCGGAAGATTTCGAAACCAAGCTTCATGAAATGATTAAGAAGACCATTAAAGATCATAAGCGGATTATCTTTAACGGCAACGGATATGATGACAAGTGGATTGA
>DLBG01000022.1:21854-22078 GCA_002494135.1 Lachnospiraceae bacterium UBA7027 | reverse complement strand
GAGTAAATCTGCTCACCCATTTTAACATCCACTTTTTCGTATCCGGTGGGGATGTTGGAAGGCTCGCCTACCGGCTCTAAAAACTGAAGGGTTGCGGTGGAGGCATTGTCCTCGGGTTTCTCATCCGGAACCTCTTCGGAAGGTGTTTCACTCGGAGTCTCGGAAGCGGGATTATCGTCGCCCTGATTTCCTTCGATATTGGTTTCCACGGGCTTTTCATTGCT
>DLBG01000022.1:0-21767 GCA_002494135.1 Lachnospiraceae bacterium UBA7027 | reverse complement strand
GTCGGAACGGATGAAACCGGTCATGGAAGTTCCGCCCGAAGAGAATTTAATCTGATACCACTTGTATCCGTCGGCTGCGGTAGCCTCACCGGTTACGGTGACTTCGGACTTTGCTTTTGCGGTTGCCACGATACTGGAATTCGTGGTTGCATCCTTACGGATGTTTACGGTTCCGTCCTCGCCCTTGATGTAAGCGGTCTTGTTGTCAACCGCGGTAACCTTTGCGGTCGGCTGATCCTGTCCGGTCGGGGTGGCAGCGGCGCCGCCCTTCTTTACGTAATCGGAACGAACGAATCCGGTCGTACCGCCCGATGTTTTGATTTTATACCAGGTGTTCCCGTCGGAACCCTTGGTTTCTTCGATAATGGTTACTTTTTCATTTGCGGTTACTTTGGTAAGAACCGCGGATGTTGTATTGGCTTCCGCTCTAACGTTAACGCGGTCGCCCGTAACGGTACCCTCGGTATCCGCAAGTGCGGTGATGGTAAAGACGAACATTGCAAGAGCAATCGCCGCGAATCCCATAACTGCCTTTCCGGCAAAGGATTTCATTACTTTTTTCACTGTATTCTTCATGACTTCTTCATGCTCCTTCCTCATAAATCCCGTAATTCCTTTTACACTTCGTCAATGGCTTTTCCGATGTCATGACGCATATACTTATTTTCAAAACTTACCCACTCGGTTGCTTCGTACGCCTTGCTGCGGGCTTCATGCAAATCTCTGCCCTTAGCGGTGATACCAAGCACTCTTCCGCCGTTGGTAACGATCCCCCGATCCGTTAACTTGCTGCCGGCGTGGAAGCAGAAATAATCTTCTTTTCCTTCGAAATTCTCAAGGCCGTTAATTACAAAGCCCTTCTCATAGGATACCGGATATCCGTCGGATGCAAGTACCACACAGACTGCGGCATTGTCTTCGAATTCCAGATTAATCTGATCCAGAGTACCGTCAATGCAGGCATCAAAAACATCCAGAATATCATTCTTCATTCTGGGAAGAACCACCTGCGCTTCGGGATCTCCGAAACGGGCATTGTATTCGAGCACCTTCGGACCGTCTTTCGTAAGCATCAGTCCGAAGAAAATAACACCTTTGAACGGTCTTCCCTCACTTGCCATGGCATCCACGGTCTTTTGATAAATCTGCGCCTTGCAGAATTCATCCACTTCCTTCGTATAGAAGGGTGAGGGAGAAAATGTTCCCATGCCGCCGGTATTCAGACCTTCGTCATGATCCTTCGCACGCTTGTGATCCTGTGCGGAAGTCATAATGCGAATGGTCTTGCCGTCGCAGAAGGACAATACCGATACTTCGCGTCCGGTCATAAATTCCTCGATTACCATACGGTTACCGGAATCGCCGAACTTCTTATCCTCCATGATTTCCTTAACACCGGCTACGGCCTCGTCATGATCTTTGCAGATCAAAACGCCCTTGCCCAGCGCCAGTCCGTCGGCTTTGAGTACAATGGGATAACTGCAGCTTTCCAGATACTTCAATGCCTCTTTCGAATCATCGAAATTCTCGTATGCCGCCGTGGGAATCCCGTATTTTTTCATCAAATCTTTGGAAAACGCCTTGCTGCCTTCCAGAATTGCCGCATTCTTCTTCGGTCCGAACGCGCGGATGCCGTTTTCGTTTAATACATCCACCAGCCCTGCTGCCAGAGGATCGTCGGGTGCTACCACAACCAGATCGATGGCATTTTCTTTTGCAAAGGCTGCTATCCGGTCGAACTCCATCACCCCGATGGGTACGCACTCCGCAATCTGCGCAATTCCCGCGTTACCGGGAGCACAGAAAAGCTTCGTCAGTCGGGGGCTCTTTCGAATGGAAGTACAGATGGCATGTTCTCTGCCACCGCTTCCTACAACCAGAACCTTCATGTTGTTCTCCTTATTCATCATTCATTTACTGTTTGTCGGCAATCATCCGGATTGCCTTCGGAAGAATTACCCATTCCGCTTCCTGCATCACGCGAAGCTGTAATTCTTTCGGTGTGTCGCCGTCATGCACTTCAACGGCCTTCTGTGCGATGATGGGACCGGTATCGGTACCTTCATCCACGTAATGTACGGTGGCGCCGGTAATTTTCACCCCGCGCTCCAGTGCGGCTTCATGCACCTTCAGTCCGTAATAACCCGTTCCGCAGAAGGAAGGAATCAGGGAAGGATGAATGTTGATGATGCGTCCGCGGTAAGCCTGAATGACTTCCTTCGGAATTACCACCAGAAATCCCGCCAGTACAATCAGATCGGGTTTTGCTGCGTTCATGGCATCAAGCAGTGCCGCATGGAATTCCTCTCTGGCCGCGTAATCCTTAGGGGATACGCAGACAGCATCCACGCCTGCATTCTTTGCTCTTTCGAGTGCATAGGCATTCGGATTGTTGGAGATTACGCGCACAATTTCGGTATCTCCGAGTTCACCCTTTGCGCCTGCATCCAGAATTGCCTGTAAATTCGTGCCTCCGCCGGAAACACAGACCAGTACTCTCAGCATATGATTGCTTCCTTTGTTCCTTCTTTCGTTTCACCGATTACATAAGCGGTTTCGCCTGCAGCTCTTAAAGCTGCCATGGTTGCATCCACATCCCCGGGATCTACCGCAAGAACCATACCGATACCCATGTTGTATGTGTTGTACATCATCTGATCGGTAATGTTTCCGGTCTTCTGAAGAAGATCGAAAATTGCGGGAACCTCATAGGAATCTCTTCGTACTACAGCTGTAATTCCGTCGGGAAGCATACGGGGAATGTTTTCATAGAAACCGCCGCCCGTAATGTGGCTGCAGCCCTTAATGGTAACGCCGGCTTCCTTTACGCTCTTTAACGCTTTTACATAGATTCTGGTCGGAGTAATTAAGGCTTCGCCCAAAGTCATTCCGAGGGAATCCACATAACGGTAAAGGTTTTCCTTGTTAACATTAAAGACTTTACGAACGAGTGAAAAACCGTTGGAATGAATACCCGAGGAGGCGATACCGATTAAGGCATCTCCCGCTTTGATATTCTCACCGGTAATTAAATCTTTCTCATCTACGACGCCTACCGCAAAACCGGCAAGGTCATATTCTTCTTCGGGCATAAGACCCGGATGTTCCGCGGTCTCTCCGCCGATTAATGCACAACCGGCCTGAATGCAGCCCTCGGAAACGCCTTTGACGATGGAGGCGATTTTCTCGGGATAGTTCTTGCCGCATGCTATATAGTCAAGGAAGAACAAAGGCTCACCGCCTGCGCAGGCAATGTCGTTGACACACATGGCAACGCAGTCGATGCCGACCGTGTCATGCTTGTCCATTAAAAACGCCAGTTTGATTTTTGTTCCGACACCGTCGGTTCCGGAAACCAGAGTCGGCTTTTCCATCTTCTTGATTGCATCCATGGAGAATGCTCCGGAGAAACCTCCGATGCCACCCAAAACCTCGGGACGCATGGTCTGCTTTACATACTGCTTCATCAGCTCGACGGACTTGTATCCGGCTTCGATATCTACGCCTGCGGACTTGTAATCCATTTCATTTCCTCCTCAAATAAATCCTAGTAGTTTTTATATCCGACTTCCTGTAATCTCGCATCCTTCTTCTGGACACCTTCCTTCAGGGAAGCTGCATATTCCTTCACCTGATCGAGAAGTTCGGGATCGGATGTCGCAAGAATCTTTGCCGCAAGAATTCCGGCGTTTGCACCGCCGTTAATGGCAACCGTTGCCACGGGAATTCCCGAAGGCATCTGTACGATGGAATAAAGGGAATCTTTTCCGCCGAGAGATGTGGTATGCATGGGAATACCGATGACGGGCATGGGAAAAATCGCCGCGCACATACCGGGCAGATGAGCTGCCATGCCTGCACCCGCGATAATTACTTTAAATCCTTTGCTTTCCGCACTTTTCGCATACTCGAAGAACACATCGGGTTCTCTGTGTGCGGAGATAATGGTCATTTCATAGAAAATACCGAATTTATCCAGCATTTCTGCGGCTTTCGCCATAACGGGCATATCGGAATCACTGCCCATAACAATTCCAACCTGTGGCATTTTACTTACCTCACTAAACACAAAATATAGTGGTCAGGACATAGTCTTACAAACTAACCCTTGATATTGTACTATTTTTAAGGGGTATCGTCAAGGAAGCTTTGTAAAAAATTTGTAACATTTTAAGGGTTTTTCAGGGGATTAATTCATCCAGAGCCCTGTTTAATTCTTCCGTTCCGGGAAGCACGAATCTGCCGTTTTTCAGAAGCTCTATATGCTCTCCCTGCGGTGTAACGGCTTCAATCAGACCGATTTCCTCATAGGGAATCGTGATGTCGGTATGGCAGTGGAAATACGCCTCTTCCGGATTCGTATGACGTTTCTTTGAGAAGGTATTCTCCTTGGCGATCATTTCCTTGCCGTCGGGGTTTACATAATGTACCTCTTCTTCGTTTGAATAGCAGGTATCGCCGAAAGCAAAATGCGGTCCGGTCTTCTCGGCAATCAGAATCGGGAGTTTCTCGAAAAGATTGTATCTGCAGGCAACCGCATAGGCCGTGGTATTGGTTCCGATTGCAAATTCACCCATGGGAAGGAATTCGTGGTGGAACATGATGTTCTCTTCCACGGCGGATTCCGGAAGGTTTGTGGTACTGCCGCCCTTCGTAACGCCGTCTTTGATTTCCAGTCTCAGGTTTTCGTATTTTAATCCATTTATGTAAACCTTTTTCACATGTAACAAGCCGTTTGTCCCTTCCAGTACGGGAGACGTGAAAACCTCACCCACAGGGATGTTGACGTCTGCCACACAGTTCTCGAATTTGGCCTCTTTGTCCGGATTGTTAAGTTTACATAATTCTACAGTGAGATCCGTTTCGTTCCCATCCGCTCCTTTGATCAAAACACGGTCCGCTTTGTTAAGCGCATCGATTAAAGTTGTCTGGATGCCCTGATAGAGCATGTAATCCAGTGTATTGATCCGGATGGTTTCATCAAAAATCGTTTCAAAGTTCTCTCCGATTTCCGGAATCGGGAACGCAATGATCGTAAAGCTTCTCTCCTCCATATGGATGTAGGAATTGGCCATTTCTCCGGCTTTTGAACGGTAGGAAACCTGCAGTTTTCTGCCCTCGTCGTCAAAGGCGGGCGCCTCTTTCTTTTCAATGGGGAGAAATTCCTTTTCCCCGAAGGTTTCCAGACACGCGGGACCTGCGAATTTACGCACAGTGTCCTTGTATGCCTCGTAGCTTTCCTTTAAAACCTCCAGCTTTCTGGTAACCAGATGACCGTCCAGGAAAAGGGCCAGATCTTCCCTGTGGTCGTATTCCGCCTGACGGTTAAACGAGGTGCTGACATAACCGATTTTTACGAGACCGTGTTTGGAGAAAATATCGGTACCTGCAGGGAAAAGTATCGGTTTTAAGCCCATCTTCGCAAAATTCTCAATTGCAACCTTTACTACTCTTTCGAACCCAATGGGATAACGGATATTGACGGTCTCTTTTATGGATAAATCTTTTCCGGCGGCAATAAATCCCAGCCGGAAGCCTTCCGTAAAGGTATCCGCCATTAAGCGGATTTTCTCTTCCGGGAGATTCGCCAGGTAATTTGCCGTTGCGATTTCGTTTTCGGAAATGTACTGACCGTACCGGAACAGGTAATTTGGTTTACATAAATCAGATTTGGTGATGATTCCGTATGCAAGATTCTCCTGGAACGTAAAGCGCTCTCTTACGCTGTTTTCGGCACTGTCCTCGCTGTAATCGGAAACATACCAGTACAGGATGTCTTTCACGGTATCCGCCGAGGGTGCTTTGCCGGTTTCCTCAAAGGAAAAAGCAAAAGACGTATAAATTTCCAGGAAAAGTTCGAGACGGATGGCGATTTTATCATAAGATGTCTGCTCGTAAACAAAAGGAATCACGCTCAGTTCCTCGAAATACAGGAAAGACAATAACTGCCCCATCTGCATGCCGAATTTATCACAGGCAAATGTCGGGTTTACATAAGATTCCTCGTAGTTTTCTTCCAGAAAAGGTGCATAAAGCAAATCCAGGTCCTTTTTTAAGGCTTCTATCTGGTTTACATAATAGTTTTCATCTTTGATTCTTTCGCCCTGTTCGACAGCCTTTACCAGAAACTGTGCCAATGACGTAAAAAAGGGCTGATATTCCATCATCCCTTTTTCCTTACATATCTCTTTAATCCGGTCGAATGACAACTGAATTCTTTCGTCCATGAATATACTCCCCGGGCTTTGTCCGCCCTTACAGGCTTAAAATGCCCCTTCCCAAAATATAAATTACAAAGAAAATATTAATGCCGCAGATGCCCATACCAAGCGTGGAGAAGAAAACATAGGTGTCAGGCATCAGTCTTCCGCGGATGCAGCAAAACAGCCCGAACGCGGAAAATAAAAACGCCACGAGGGCCGTGATTCCGTAATTAAACGGCGCCACTCCCCCTCTTGTAAAGGTCAGGACAATCGTCATGATCAGTGCCGCCAAAGACATGATTCCGAGAGACAGACCGAAAATTACGATCATGGGAACCGTCTTGTTGGTGAACTTATAATGGGGATTTACGACCCGTTTTTTCTTCTTTTCTCTTGCCATAGTATCGTTCTACAAGCGTAGTTTATTTCATTCTTACGCTTCCTTCGCACCGTACTGCTCGTAGTACGCGTCAATGGATGCCTTTAAGGTATCGTCAATAATCACTTCGCCGTTATAGGGTTTGTTGTAAAGCTTCTCTACGACATCCGCCATGGAAACGATGGCTCTTGCCTCGATGCCGTATTTGTCTTTGATGTCATCGAGTGCACTCTTATCGGTATCAATTCCCTTCTCCATACGGTTTAAGGAAACCATCAGACCCTTGATGGTAACATCGCCCTGCGCCTTGATAATCGGGAAGGTTTCCTCGATGGACTTGCCGGAAGTGGTAACGTCTTCGATGATGACAACGCGGTCACCGTCTTTGATTTTATATCCGAGGAGGATGCCGACATCGCCGTGATCCTTAATCTCCTTACGGTTGGAGCAGTAACGGATCTCCTTTCCGTAGAGATTGCTGTATGCGATACAGGTGGCTACGCTTAAGGGAATGCCCTTATATGCGGGTCCGAAAAGCACGTCGAAATCATCGCCGAAATTGTCATGAATCGCCTTTGCGTAATACTCACCGAGCTTTTTAAGCTGCGCACCGGTAACGTATGCGCCGGCATTCATAAAAAACGGGCTCTTTCTTCCGCTCTTTAACGTAAAATCGCCGAATTTCAATACTTTGCTTTCGAGCATAAATTCAATAAATTCTTCTTTGTACTGTTCCATGGGTAACCTCTTTCTTAATGAAAATCAAAATTTCGCTGCCGTTTCGGCAGATGTATCGTCCTTAGAACTTCCTGAATCTTTCGTATCTCTGCGCCACGATTTCGTCTTCGGAAAGTGCGGATTCTCTCTTTAAAAACTCTTTCATGTTCTTCTTTAAGTAATTGCAGATGGAAGAAAGTGCCGGAGCATCTGCCATTCCGTATTCGGGAATGATCTGTTCCACCACGCCCAGCGTTTTTAATTCGGAAGCCGTGATTTTCATGACGCCTGCTGCCTCTTCGGCGCGGGAGCCGTCCTTCCAGAGAATGGAGGCAAATCCTTCCGGCGAGAGAATCGAATAGGTCGCATTCTCGAGCATCCAGACTTCGTTACCCATGGCAAGTGCCAGGGCGCCGCCGCTGCCGCCTTCGCCGATCATAACGGCAAGAAGGGGCGTTCTTAATCCGCTCATTTCATATAAGTTTCTTGCAATTGCCTCACCCTGTCCGTTCTCTTCCGCTTCCAGTCCGGGATATGCTCCGGAGGTATTTACGAAGGTAATGATGGGACGATGGAATTTCTCCGCCTGCTTCATTAAACGGATTGCCTTTCGGTATCCTTCGGGAGAAGGCATACCGTAATTATGGGCGATGCAGCTTGCCGCATCTTTTCCTTTGTTCACGCCGATTACCGTAACCGGCTGACCGTCCAGGCTTGCGATTCCGCCGATGATGGCCGGATCGTCCCTGAAATAGCGGTCTCCGTGGAGTTCGGTAAAGGAATCGAAAATTCCTCCGATATAATCTTCCGCACCGAGTCTGGTCACCTGTCTTGCAGCGGTAACCTTATCCCACACCTTCATAATCGGTGCCTTCGCCGCACGCTCCTTCATAAGCTCGGTGGCATCCAGACGGTCACCGTCGTGGGCGGGATCGAAGTTTGCATATTTTACATCCGAATCTGCCGTTGCCGCATGCATGGCAAGAATCTTCTCCAGCGTTTCCCTTAATTTGTCACGGGAGACAATGGCATCCACGAAGCCGTGCTCTAACTGGAATTCGGCTCTCTGGAAACCTTCGGGAAGCTTCTGTCCGATGGTCTGCTCGATTACGCGGGGTCCCGCGAATCCGATTAATGCTTTGGGTTCGGCAAGAATGATGTCACCAAGCATTGCAAAGGATGCGGTCACACCGCCGGTTGTCGGATCGGTTAAAACGGGCACATACAAAAGTCCTGCCTGGGAATGTTTCTTAAAGGCACCGGAGGTCTTGGCCATCTGCATTAAGGATACGATACCCTCCTGCATTCTGGCACCGCCGGAACAGCAGAATAAAATCACAGGCAGTTTTTCTTCGGTGGCACGCTCAACGGCTGCGGTAATACGCTCGCCGACCACGTGTCCCATGCTGCCCATTAAGAATCTGGAATCGATGACGCCGAGTACGGTTTTGTTTCCGCCGATGGTGCACTCACCGATTAATACGCCTTCGGTCAGACCTGTTTTTTCCTTCACCTCGGCGATTTTATCCTCATAATTCGGAAAATCGAGAGGATTCTTCGTCACTTCATCCTCGAGCCAGGCGTTGAAGGAGCCTTCATCCGCCACCATACGGATACGGTTTTTCGCTTTGACACGGAAATAGTATCCGCACTCGTAGCAGACATACTTGCGCATTACGACAAGCTGTTTGTCAAGTTCCTTTTTACAGGCCGGACAGGTAATCAGGTCTCGTTCTTTTTTATCATCCGTTTTTTCTACCGGTACAATCTTCATTCTTTATGCCTCGGAAAAATATTTTTCAAAATCCTCAAAGGTATCAATGTTTGCAGTCTTCAGGCCGCGGTCGATCTTCTTTACAAAACCCGTCAGTGTATGACCGGGACCGACTTCCACAAATTCCTCCGCTCCGTCACGCACCAAGAGTTCAATCGTCTGGGTAAAACGTACGGAAGAGGATACCTGTTTGATCAAAAGCGGTTTGATATCTTCTTTTTGGTTTACATAATCTGCTGTCACGTTAGCGACATAAGGAATTGCAACATCGTTTAATTCCACATCCGCCAGCACTTCACCGAGCTTCTCCCCCGCTCCCTCCAGCAATTTGGAATGGAAGGGTCCGGATACGTTTAAGGGAACGCATTTTAACGCACCCTGCCCGGAAAGAATCTCTGCAGCCTTCTCAACGGCATCCTTGCGGCCGGTGATTACGGTCTGCTTGGGGTTATTATAGTTGGCAACGCTGACCACATAGGGAAGTCCTGCGGGAAAATCCGCATCCGCGCCTTCTGCGGGGCCTTCTGCCGTCACATCGGCACAGACTTTTTCGATGACTTCGGGATCAAGGCCGATCACCGCGTTCATGGCACCGCCAGCAGGAACCGCCTCCTGCATGAAAATTCCGCGGTTTCTGACAACTTTGAAGGCATCTTCCATGCTCATGGCGCCGCTTGCAACCACTGCCGCATATTCGCCTAAAGATAAACCGGTGCAGACATCGAAGGTAAATCCTTTTGCCAGAAGCACCTTAAGAAGAGCCACTTCTTCGGTCAGCATACAGATCTGCGTATACTCGGTAATGTTCAGCTGATCGTTTTCTTCAAAACAAAGCTTTGCAATATCAAGGCCGGTTACTTCGCCCGCCTTGTCAAATACTTCCTTTGCTTCCGGGAACTGATCGTAAAATGCCCTGCCCATACCGATATACTGGGAGCCCTGTCCCGGAAACATCAATACTCTTTTTGCCATTTTCTGTCCTTTCGAAGCCTTATTTCGACAGTCTGATGATAGTCGTGTGCTTCTTGTTCGTTTTATTCTCTTTCTTGATATTTTTGTTCTTTATATTCTCGATGATCGTCATATTCTGCCTCCGATTCTTAAAATCCTGACCGTTTTATGCGTAAATCGATTCTTTGTCTACCGCACAGAATGCAAGTCTTCCCTTTGCGCGAAGGTTCCCGTCCACGGTAACCTTTGCATCGAATTTTATAAGTCCCGCTCCGCCGGATTCTTTGGTAACCTCGATGGTTAACGTATCTCCGGGGATTACCGGTTTTACAAACTTAAAATCGTCGACCTTTAAAAGCACCCAGATTTTACTCTCATCCGTGCCGTCGCTTTCGATAGTGACGGAGCACAGCTGTGCGCAGGCTTCCACAATCAGAACCCCCGGCATAATCGGGGAATCTGGAAAATGTCCCATGAAGTAGGGCTCATTGATGGATACGTTCTTGATGCCCTTTGCATACTCGCCGCCGCGGATTTCCTCGATTCGTTCAATCATCTGGAAAGGAGGACGCTGCTTGATTCTTTTTTGTACTTCGTTGATGTTCATCATACTGGAATCATCCTTTCTTCGTCCCTACAGGCTGAGTCCGCCATCGAGAACGATTACCTGACCGGTTAAATAGGAACATGCATCCGATGCAAGCATTGCAACCACATCACCGATTTCTTCGGGACGGCCGAAACGCTTTAAGGGGATTTCACTTAAGTACTGCTCTTTCTTGTCTTCGGGAAGCTTGTCCACCATGTCGGTTGCGATAAAACCGGGAGCAACCGCATTCACACGGATTCCGTAAGGAGCAAGTTCCTTTGCCATCGTGGCGGTCATGGAATTCACCGCACCCTTGGTGGAGGAATAAACGCTCTGTCCGGGAACCGCAAGTTTGGAACTTACGGAAGACATGTTGATGATGCAGCCTTTCTTCTTGGAGAACATTTTTAAAGCCGCCTGCTGGGAGCAGTATAAATAGCCTTTGATGTTAAGATCCAGGCATCTGTCAATGGCATCCGGAGTCATCATAAGAACGAATTCATCCATAACGATGCCGGCGTTGTTTACCAAAACGTCGATTCTTCCGTAGGTTTTGTGAATTTCACGCATCATGGATTTTACTTCGTTTAAGTCGCCGACGTTTGCCTTAATCTTCATGGCATCCGAACCGGACTCTTTAATCAGGTTTACGACTTCATCCGCCGCCGCATCGTTGGAGTTGTAATTGACAACCACCGTATATCCTACCTTGCCGAGTGCAAGTGCACAGGCTCTTCCGATTCCTCTGGAAGCTCCGGTAACGAGAGCTACTTTTAATTCTTTCTCTTCCATGTTTTTATCCCTCTTCATGCCTTCTTTTTATGCTCTGGTAAGTACTACCGCACTGTAGGTGCCGCCGACGCCGACCGCAACCACAAGCACGTTTCTGTATGCGGATGTATCAACCGTCTTCTCTTCCACGCCGTTTTCGAAGAAGAATGCCTTCTGTTCTTTCACAAGATCTCCGGAAAGAGTAAGTGCCGCGTGAGCAACGCTTAAGGTTGCCGCTGCCGCTCTTGCCTCGCCCACATAACTTCTTACGTTATGTACGGGAACCTTGCCGCCGAAGAGTTCTTTGTTTACGGCGATTTCAATATCATCATATTCCTTGACACCGTTGCCGAGACCGTATACCGCATCGATATCGGAAACGCTGAGGCCTGCCATTTCAAGTGCCTTATTTACCGCATTCTTAAGGCCTTCGTCGGAACCTGCCACCCTGCCGTATTCCACGCCTTCATGAGTCATGCCGTAGCCTGCGATTCGTGCATATTTTTTGGAGCCGTGCTTTGCGGCGCTTGCTTCGTTTTCCAGTGCAACGGATACGGAACCGTCCGATAAAGTCATACCGGTTTCACCGTAAAGTTTTGCATCGGACGCAGCCATAAGACCAAGCTGTCCGTACAGTTTTTCCATAACGGCGCTGTTTTCGTCAGTACCGGTTGCCAGCATGCCCTGTGCGCGGTTCTGCTTGATTTCATGGAATGCATAGCCCACGCTCTGAAGACCGGACTGGCTGCCGTTCGTTACGGTTACGTTGTAACCGCGAAGACCGGTTTTGATGGATAAATATCCGCCGGCTGCATTGTATACGGTGTTCGGGAAGTTGAACGCGGATCCGTTCTCATTTCCCTCTTTTGCGATGTGATCTTCGAATTCATATACAGTGGTTAACGGGCCGTCGCCGGTACCGATAATCATACCGTAATCCTCTTCCTTTCCTTCCTCGGGAACGATGCCTGCTTCCTTTAACGCTTCGAGACCGGATACCACCTGAATTAAGCTGAATTTATCAAGCTTACGGAAGAATGCCATCTTGATATCGAATTTATCAAAATCTTCTTTGCCAACCTCAGCCTTTGCGGAATTGCCTTCCACTTTGGCTCCTGCGGCAATCTGGTTTACATAATTCTCTACGCCGTTTCCTAAAGGAGATACGATACCGAGTCCGGTGATGTATACGTTTGCATCGGTTTCGGTTTCCTTAATTTCGCCTGCGTCTTTTGCAAAAATCACGCTGGCGTTGCTTCCGCCGAATGCAAAGTTATTGGACATAACCGCCTTTAACTCTTTGACTCTTGCGGTATTCGGCATAAAATCAATGTTTCCTGCCTTTTCCTTCAAAACATCGAGATCCTCTGCGGAGTATCCGATGGTGGGAGGAATTTTACCTTCGGTTAAAGCCTTGATGGAATAAACCGCCTCGATGGCACCTGCAGCGCCCAGGCAGTGTCCTACCATGGCCTTTACGGAGCTTACGGACAGATCCGGATTTTCCTCGTCAAAAACGGTATGCAGGGATAAAAATTCCGCCTCGTCGTTCTTTGCGGTACCGGTTCCGTGTGCGTTTACATAGCCGATGTCGGACTTCTTTAAGCCGGACATGTCAATGGCGCGGTTGATGGCATACATCTGGCCGATTCCGTCGGGACGGGGTGCCGTAATATGATAAGCGTCCGAGCTGATTCCCGCTGCGAGAACGTCGCAGTAAATCTTTGCTCCACGTTTGTTTGCATGTTCATAGGATTCCACAATCATGGCTCCCGCGCCCTCTCCTAACGTAATACCGTTGGAGTGGTTAAAAGGAGAACAGGGATTCTCGGACAGGGCATGCAGTGCATGGAATCCGGAGAAAGGTACGGATGCGAAAGCATCGGCACCGCCGACGATGAATACATCGGCCACACCCGCACGAATCAGTTCACAGGCATAAGCCACGGAAATCGCACCTGCCGCACATGCATTGCCGACGTTGGTGATGACACCCTTTGCGCCGAACTTCGTAGCCACGTTGTTGGCAATGGGAGAAATCGTCATCTTTTTGATGTCTTCCGTTTTCTCGCCGTTTTTAATATATTCTTCAATACTTACAACACCGCCGACGCAGCTTCCCATGATGACGCCGAATCTTGTGGCATCTTCTACGTTTCCTTCCAGTTTGGAATCCTTATACGCTTCCTCGGAAGCCATTAAGCAAAGTACGGATACACGGTCAACTTCCTTATTCTCGGGGATTGCAAAATCAATTTCCGCTCCCAGGTTCGCATAGCAGTTTTCCGCGCTGACGCTTTTTACATGATCGATTCCGCTCTTGCCTGCAAGGGCATTTGCCCAGCATTCATCTACATTTGCTCCGATGGCGTTTACCATGCCGAGGCCGGTAACTACGCATCTGGCGTCCAGTTTTCTTTCCATTTGTATGTTTACTCCTTAAGTTTTCTTTTTTACCCGCAATGTGTTCCGTCCGAAACGCCCCGCGTTTCCTTCACGGACTGCCGTCGCAGAATGCAGACGTGGTAACATCTAACCGGCTTTGGGAAAACCCGCACCGTTTATCTGTTGTCACGTCTGCGCATTGCCCGAAATTATTCCATGTGCTCAATAACGTACTTCGTTAAGCTGGTGATGTTGTAGAAATGTTCCTTTGCAACACCGGTCATGGCAACACCGAACTCGCTGTCGATGCAGGAGATGATCTCAAGGGAATCTACGGAGTCAAGTCCGATTCCGTCACCGAAGAGAGCGATTTCATAATCGAGTTCTTCTGCGGGAATACGTAAGTTTTCTACGAGCATTCCTTTGATTTTCTCAGCAACCTGAAGTTCTTTTTCGTTCATTTTGGTACCATCCTTTTCTTTGTAAATTGTTTACCAGTTACCTGTTTTATTTTCATCCGGCATTTCCTTGCGAATCTGCCGGGGAAAATCTAAATTGATTCCGCCGCTTTTATTCTGCAACTTTCGCTTCCGCCGCCTTTGATTCCGCGGTGGCGAATTTGGGATTTCCGTATTTTTTCTTTAAAAGAAGCACGCTTGTTTTGCATTCCGCCGCGTATTTCTTTAAGACCGCGGAAGGTCTGCCCTCTTCCTTTAAGTTCGGATACTGCGGTTCACCGATGATGATTCTTGTAAAATGAAACGGTTTCATTTTATTGTCGATGCAGATCGGAATAAGCGGTACACCGGACTGCTTTGCGAGCATTAAAAATCCGGGTTTAAAGTCGAGCATGTTTCCGTCCTTGCTCGTATGTCCTTCGGGGAAGAAGTAAATGCTTCTGCCCTTTTCCAGTGTCTCCACACCTTTGTAAATCCAGGAGGTGTCCATCTGCTGACGGTCAATCGGAATGTAGCGGAGATTTCTGAAAAGCCAGTTTAACTTCTTTTTTTCGTACCAGTCCCTGCCGACAAAAATATAAACGTTGTAACGTGTCAGCAGACTTGTCATGAAAAGACCGTCGGAGTATCCGGTATGGTTGGAATAAACCAGGCAGGATTTTTTCATTACTGCCTGCGATGCGGCCTTATTCTCCCAGACGACTTTCGTCGGATAAATGATACGGAGTACCGGAATGGCGATGATATATATAATTTTCACAATGACATGAATAACGACTTCCATCCGATTCTCCTGTTACGGAATCAGTTTTCCGTAGGGGCCGACGCCGGGCTCGTCCCAGTTTAAGTTGATGGCCCTGGCAAACGTGTTGTGACCGAGCATCGGAATTTCCAGTTTCTTCATGGTTTCTTCGCTGACCTCACCGGTTCTTACGAATTCCTCTCCCGCATCGGAGAATTTGGTAAGATAGCGTGCTACCTTGTTTTCAAATGTTTTTTCCGCAAGCATGCCGCCCTGGGCTGCGGTAATTAAGGTATATCCCTTCGGTCCGCAGATGCGGTCAAACTGCAGCCGCACGGAATCGTAACAGTCCACGGTTTCTTCGTATCCGCATGCGGAGATTAAAACCAGTTTCTTCTGCATCAGTTCCGGAAATCGCATTTCATGAAGGAAACGTCCCGTGGATTCATCTCCGTTTACCGCGCGGTATTCGGAAACAAAGCAGATCATGCGGTCCATGAATGCTTTCAGTTTCGAAGGCAGTCCGAAGAAATAAAGCGGGAAGCTTTCGATAATGACGTCGCTTTCCATGATCAGGGCTCTGATTTCATCCATGTCGTCATGAATGACACATTTGCCTTTGGACTGTTTCCAGCAGCAGAAGCAGCCGTGACAGTGATCGATATTTTTATCCTTTAAGGCAACCTCGGTGACGACCGTATCCTCTCCGGCTTCCTTGACCATACCCTGCACAAATGCCCTTGCTATTTTCAGAGAGGAGGAATACTCTCCCCTCATACTTCCGTTTATCAGTAAAATACGCATATTTTCACCTCTAATTCACCATAGTCATTGTGCCAAATTCCGATTCTTTCCTCAATGTACAGGCTGGAGTAAAATGCATAAAAATTAGGCACTCTATGTCAGAGTGCCTAAACATTATGTAAACTTTTATTAACTTTCTATTAACAAACTGCGAAATTTCTATTTTTTATTCTTTTTTGCCATGTTTACGAGGATTCTCTCCGTCACACCGTCCATCATGACGATGGCCTCTTCCATGGTTTCCACTGGATCCGCACCGCGTTTTCCGCGAATCCAGTCTACCGTGGTTTCGGAAAACATTTTTGCAAACAGATACGCCGCATTGTCACGGTCTTCTTTCTTTAACGTCAGCCCCTTTTCACGGTATAAGTTCTCCGCATAATGATCGATATAATTACGGATCGGATGAATCGCCAGATCCACCATATAATCTCCGAAAGCGTCCCTTCCCATGGACTGATACATGTTCTTGATAAAAGACTCATTTTTCTTGGCATACTGTCCCATGAAACGAAGATTGCTGATCCAGTCACTTTCCCCGAACTGTAAAGAGGCCGGGAAGAGTTTCTCGGACTTTGAATAAATAATCTCCTCCAGAAGGGAATACACGTCCTGATAATAATAATAAAACGTGTTCCGGTTAATTCCGCACTGCCTGGAAATCATCGTTACGGTGATTTTATCAATGGGAACCGTCTGGGATAACTCTATGAAGCTGTCAATGATTGCCTTTTTCGTAAACTGGCTCATTCAATCGACCCTCTTATCTGCGCAAAGGTTCTTTTTAGAAGGACCCGTACGGTCTGGAAAGCTCTGCTCCGCAGGCTACGCAGAACGTGTCGTCATCACGGATCGGCTCTTTGCAGAACGGACATTTCCGGTTTCCGGATGCCGCACTGAAATCAAACTTGCCGGTTCCGCCGGAAGAAAACTTCTTTCCGTAGGTGGAAGACGAATAGCTGCTTCCGGATCCGAATCCTCCCGAAGATGCAGAACCGAAACCTCCCTGTGAGGAGCCGAAGCTGCTCTGGGAAGAACCGAAACCGCCCTGCGAAGTTGAGGAACCTCCGAAAGTACCGGTTGCGTCAAAGGAGAACATTCCGCCGCCGCCCGCACCGGCCTCGCCGAGTTTCGGAAGAGGTGATCCGGAGAAGGGATCGGAACCGTAGGAGCTCGTATTTACCATTTCGGGATCGACATAACCGCCTACATTGTTTACGCTTCTGCCGATGGTTGCGCCCGTAGCGGCACCTCCGACATATGCTCCGGTTCCTAACTTGCTTCCGCCGTATGCTTCTTTAATGGCTGCGGATTTCTCGCTGCGTCCGACATTTGCGGACTGATAACCGGTATCCTCGTAACCGTTCGTATTGTAGATGGAAGCGCCCTGAGACTGCGGCTCTTCATAATATTCTTCGGACTGTTCGTAGTATCCGTCGTTTGATTCATATCCGGTATCGTAGGAGTTGTCATAGCTGCCGTTATCATAACCGCCGTCGTCATAGCTTCCGTTATCATAGCTGCCGTTATCATAACCGTTGTTCTCATATCCGTCGTAATAGGAATCATCATATCCTGCGCCGTACGCATTCTCTTCATAAGGCTGGGGATTGGTTCCTTCGTAATCGGATAAGGATACATCGGCATCCTTTTCAAAGAACGGATCCTTAGCGGGAGCATAAGTCTCTTCCACAAAATCATCCTTCTTGCCGTAAGAAAGATTGGGTGCCGTGCTTCTCGGGGTAAAGAGGGTACTTGTCGGAGTCGGTTTCTTCTCTTCCTCCACATGGAACGGATCGATGATTTCCTTCTCATCTTCTTCTTTTACATAATCATAAGTACCGTAGCCGATATTCGGAGCCGTACTTCTCGGCGAAAATACGGTGCTGCCCTTCTCGAGTTCCTGAACATTGTTTGCCTTTTCATGTTCCTCATGATGACCGGGCATAAAATAATCCATATTCGGAGCCGTGCTTCTCGGAGCAAATACGGTACTGCCCTTTTCGAGCTCCTGTGCGTTTTCGGCCGGTTTATGTTCTTCATGATAACCGGGTACAAAGTACTGGAAATTCGGAGCCGTACTTCTCGGCGAAAATGCGGTAGTCCCGCTTCCGAGGGATTTTACGCTGCCTTCTGCCTTGTTGAACTTCGCACCGCCTGCCACATAGCCTCCGGAAGAAGCGGATCCGCCGGAAGAAATTCTTGCACTTGCGGAGGAAGAAGTATTGATTTCCTTCGCCTCTCTCTTTAAGAGGTTGCTGCCGTAATCCATGGTCTCGGAAGTCTGATCCTCGAGGCCGTTTGTCGTATATTCCGACTTGGGAACATAGAAGGAATCTCCACCGGTTTCATGTACGGAGTAATCAACAAGTTCGGGTTCCACCGGTGCAGTCGATCTTGCGGTACCGGCCTGATAAGTGAATTCCGGTTTGGCTGCTCCGTAAGATGCTTTCGCACTGCCTGCAGTATAGGAAGGTTTCTCTTCTGCCGCAGGTGCTGCTGTTTCTGCCACGGGCTGTGTGTATTCGGATTCTGCGGGAGCACTCTGTACGGGTGCGGGTGCAGGTTCTGCCGTAAAGGTGGAAGGTGACGGTCTTCTTCTCATCATTCTGGGAGAAGGACTTGCCACGGGCTCTGCAGGTGCTCCCATGGGAGCTGCAGGCGCCGGTGCCGTGGGAGTTTTCGCGGGTGCGGGTCTTCCCATCGGAGCGGGTGTGCTCTTTGCCGCCACGGAAGGTGCGGGTGCCGGTGCAGGTGCTGCTGCCGGTGCGGCTGAAGTTTCCGTGGGCGTATATTTCGGGGTCTTCTTTGCAAACATGGAAGATTTCTTAGGTTTGGGATCAAAATCATCCGGTCCCTCGCCGATTCCTCCGCCGAAGCCGCCCATACCGCTGCGTGCGGCCTTTGCAGACTTCTTGTCAAGCTTAATGGAGGTAAGACCTGCGTTTAATTTTTTCTCTTTGTTTACTTTGCCTAAAATCACAATCGCCGCTGCGGTAATAACCACTACCGCAATCGCAATCGGAATAAAGAAGGTCCAGTCAAAGAACTTAATCTCCGCGGAAAGATCGGTGATTTCTCCGGTAAGGATCGGTGTTAAATCCATCTGAATCCGGTTGTCGGAGATTTTATTTCCCGTAGTACTCTTGATGGAGCCGGGAACGGAAACGGTCAGTGTGGACAGTACTCCGCCGGCCAGGGCGCTTTGAAGTTCTTCTTCCTGAAGACGGTTGCCGTTGCCATAAACCTTGATTGTGATTTTACGGTTTCCGAAGAAGTTCGAATCATCATAATCAATCTTCGCATAATCGCCGTACAGAGCGGAAAGAGCCGCTCCGACTTCTTTCTTCTCCGCTTCCTTGGAAATTTTAATCCCGATATAATTTAATCCGTCGTACTGTTCGGAAGTATACTGCTTGTCCCAGCTTGTTACTCTGGAAAAACGGAAATCGCCTTCCACAGCATCATAGAAGTTGGTGGGCATACCGTAGTTTTCCTTCACGGACTCATCATCCATAAGAACTTCCGCGGTAACAACCGCTTTGCCGCTTCGTTTGATGGTCACGTCGGTCTGCGTACGCAGGCAGGAGCATGCTGTCATAACCCAGATTGTGGATACAACGAACAGAATTCCTTTTTTTATCATTCTTTTCATGATTGAACCTCGATTCGTTTTTGAATTAGTTGTTGCCGAGTGCTGCTGCCAAATCTTCTTTCATATCGATTACCGCGGCACGTGCGGCATCCGCGTAATTCACAGGAGAATAGGTATCCTTGTATTTGTCGTTCTGATATGCGGCGATAATTCCGCGGGAGGAATTGACAATGGCTCCGAGTCCGTCTTCGTTAAAGAAGTGAACCAGATCGGCACCCTTACCGCCCTGTGCTCCGTAGCCTGGCACCAGAATCAGTGTCTTCGGCATCAGGCTTCTTAAAACTTTTCCCATTTCCGGATAGGTTGCACCGACAACGGCACCTACATAACTGTAATTCTCGCCCATGCAGTCCTTACCCCATTCGTCAACCTGTCTGCCGACGATTTCGTATAAAGGCCTGTTGTCCGCGTCCGCGATGAGGCGGTCCTGGAATTCTCCCGAACTGGGATTGGATGTTTTCACCAGAACAAAAATTCCCTTTTTCTCTTCCCTGCATACATCAATGAAGGGCTTCACTCCGTCGGTTCCGAGATAAGGATTGACGGTTGCAAAATCTTCATCAAACGGAGCGTATGTTTCGCTTCCGATCTGAACCTTTCCCAAATGGCCTATCGCGTAAGCCGTTGAGGTGGAGCCGATATCTCCTCTTTTGATATCTCCGATTACAACCAGACCTTTGGACTTACAGTAATCTATGGTCTTTTTGTAAGCGATTAGTCCTTCGATTCCGAATTGCTCATACATGGCAATCTGGGGTTTTACCGCAGGTACCAGTTCGTAAACGGCATCCACGATTCCTTTGTTAAACTGCCAGATGGCCTCTCCCGCGCCCTGAAGTGTCTCTCCGTAAACCGAGAAAGCTTTCTGCTTAATATGCTCCGGAATAAACTTCATGGTAGGGTCCAAACCCACCACGATGGGTGCGTTTTTCTTCTGAATTTCTTTGAGCAGACGATTGATCATCCCATACTACCCCCATTATTTTTTTACATACAGTAATATTTTATACTGTTTGGTGCATGAGGGCAACGACTTTTCCCTTTTGATTAGAATTGCCTATTTTGCCCTCTTTTTTTTGTCTATTTTACATAAAAAGGGCGTCCCTGAGGGACGCCCCTTCATCCTTGCGGATTGCTACCGGTTTATACGAATCCTCCTCTGATTACGCATTCACCGTCATTTTGTCATCCACATATTTCTTAATGTTTGATGCATTGACAAATTTCTCTGTCTTCTCTCCGTCCACAATTACCAGAGTGGGTGCGGTCATAATACCGTATTTCTTTGCAAGATCCACGTTCTCGGTTGCATCAACCACCGTAAAATCTTCATCCTTCAGATACTCTTTTGCCAGTTTGCAGTTCGGGCAGGTCGGAGTTACAAAAAGGAGTTTTCCGGAAGCGGGTTCCTGTACTTTCACATCCATATTCTCCCCTTCTCCGGTAACGGTTACCACGGTCTTTACGGGAGACTTGATTTTATGTGCTGCGGAACGATCCATATCATATTCGGTACGGTTCTTGAATTCCTGTAACTTACCGTCGTTCCAGTTCTGAACCGGTCTGTAATATCCGGTGATACGGCTGTAAACCTCGGTCTTTGCGCCGCAGGTCGGGCAGGAATACTGCTCTCCGGCAAGATATCCGTGCTCCCTGCAGATGGAGTAGGTCGGAGACATGGTATAGTACGGAAGCTTGTAGTTCTCTGCGATGGAACGAACCAGTTTCTCCGCTGCTTTCCAGTCGGGAAGTTTCTCACCAAGGAATGCATGGAATACGGTTCCGGAAGTATACAGCGTCTGTAACTCATCCTGAATGTCCAGTGCATCGTATACATCGGTGGTATAGTCAACAGGCAGGTGGGAGGAGTTGGTGTAGTAAGGAGTATCTCCGGGCTTTCCTGCGGTCTTGATGCTCGGCCATCTCTTGCGGTCATGCTTTGCAAAACGATAAGCGGTACTCTCTGCGGGAGTTGCCTCTAAGTTGTAAAGATCTCCGTACTGCTCCTGATAATCGGAGAGACGGTCTCTCATGTGATTCAATACTTTCTTGGTAAACTCCTGTGTCTTCGGATCCGACATATCGGCTCTTAACCAGTTTGCGTTAAGGCCTGCTTCGTTCATGCCGACAAGTCCGATGGTGGAGAAATGATTGTCAAAGCTTCCCAGATATCTCTTGGTGTAAGGATAAAGTCCTTCTTCAAGAAGTTTGGAAATAACGCCTCTCTTAATCTTTAAGCTTCTTGCGGAGATGTCCATCATACGGTCAAGACGTTTGAAGAACTCACCTTCGTTTGCGGAAAGATAAGCGATTCTCGGCATATTGATGGTAACTACGCC
>DLBG01000134.1 GCA_002494135.1 Lachnospiraceae bacterium UBA7027 | reverse complement strand
GCATGAAATCAAAAACGAGCATCAGAAGGCTCCGGCAGCAAATGTTCCCGCAGCAGATCCGGAAGAAACAGCCCGCCTCGAAGAAGAGAAAAAGATTACCTATCTCGGACAGACCGGTAAATTCAACCTTGAAAGTATGGGTAATACTAAGGGCCTGTATCTTGACGGAAAGATTTACTGGGCGGCAAAGGCAAACTGTTTCATGGATTACGTGGTAGCCGAAGAAATGAAGGAAAGAGGCGGTCTGAAGAAGGGTGAGAAATACGAAACAATCAGAAAATCCATCTATCCGACACCTCAGCACGCAAAGGCATTAAACCAGATTTTTGACGAATACGGAACGGCGGATATGGTAAAACTCGTGGAAAGCAAGCAGTTTAAGCCTCTGCTGGAAAGCAAAGTGGCGGAACTGAACAAAAATGAGCCAATCAAAAAAACCGAGCCGATCAAAAAAACCGAAGAATTAAAAGTCGAAGGGAAGAAACCGACGGTGGGGCCGTTGCCCGGACAAAAGTAAGAAGAACATAAAAACTTCATAAAATTGCACGAAAATCTACAGATTAGTCGAAACTAATCTGTAGATTTTTGTTCTTTACTGTGTTAGAATATTGTTTACCATGTGGTATTAAGCGATACCATTGTTAAAAAAATATCAAGGAGGTTTTTGGGATGAGTTTTAAGAAAGCAAATGTACCTTTTGCCGGCACTCCCGAGCAAGAGGCAGAACTTCGGAAAGTCATCGCCGAGAACAAGGACGAGAAGGGTGCCTTGATGCCGATTATGCAGAAAGCACAGGATATCTACGGATATCTTCCGATCGAAGTGCAGACCATAATCGCAGACGAAATGGGCATTCCTCTTGAAAAGGTTTACGGTGTATCTACTTTCTATGCACAGTTCGCATTGAACCCGAAGGGACAGTATCAGATCAGTGTATGTCTTGGTACTGCCTGCTATGTAAAGGGATCGGGCGATATCTATGCAAAGCTTGAGGAAATTCTTGGAATTAAAGGCGGCGAGTGTACTCCCGACCGCAAGTTCTCCCTCGATGCATGCCGTTGCGTAGGTGCCTGCGGACTTGCACCCGTTATGACCGTTAACGGCGAAGTATTCGGCAGAATTACCCCGAAGGATGTCCAGGGCATTCTTGACAGATTCAACTAAGTTCCCTGCATGGCTTAAGAGAAAACGCTTATGATGACGGAAATCGCACTGAACGTGCTCGACGTGGCGGAGAATTCCGTTCGCGCCAATGCAACCCTTGTGGAAATAGAAGTAATCATCGACAGGAAGAAGGATCTTCTTTCCATCCGGATCAAAGACAACGGATGCGGTATGAGCGAAGAGCAGCTCAAGAATGTCGAAGACCCGTTTTTTACCACAAGAAAAACCAGAAAAGTAGGACTTGGCATACCGTTTTACAAACAGGCAGCGCTTGCTGCGGGCGGAGAATTTTATATCAGGTCCGAACTCGGAGTCGGAACCGAGACCTTTGCTTCCTTCGGTTTATCCAACATTGACAGGATGCCGCTCGGAGACATTAACGGAACCATCCACACACTGGTTGTATATAATGAAGGACTGGATTTCCTTTATACATACGTTTTCGATGATGCCAAATTTACCCTTGATACGCGAGAATTCAGGGAAATTCTCGGAGATATTTCCTTTAAGGAACCGGAAATTTCTCAGTATATCATGGATTACCTGACCGAACAGAAAGCCGAATGTGACGGCGGAGTAAACGTTTAACCGCAGACTTCGGAGTTTGGGAAGGACAACTAATTAATCATATTTAGGAGGAAGGTAAATGAAATCTCTTGAAGAATTAAAAGCACTCAGAGACAAAATGCAGGGTTCTGTAACACTTCGTAACGAGTCTGAAGCTTCCACGAGAGTCGTTGTCGGCATGGCAACCTGTGGTATTGCTTCCGGCGCAAGACCTGTTCTTACCGCATTATCCAACGCGGTTGCAGAAAAGAAAATCGAAGACGTAGCTGTTACGCAGACCGGATGCATCGGTTTATGCCAGTATGAGCCGATTGTTGAGGTTTTCCAGCCCGGCAAAGAGAAAGTTACTTATGTAAAGATGACCCCCGAGAAGGCTTTGGAAGTTGTTGAAAAGCACATCATCGGCGGTAACCCCATCACCGAATACACCATCGGTGCCATTATGAAAAACTAACTGAAGGAGGAAAGATTCATGTATCGTTCACATGTTTTGGTATGCGGCGGAACCGGCTGTACTTCCTCCGGAAGTGCACAGATTATCGAAGCATTCGAAAAAGAAATCAAAGCTAACGATCTTGAGAACGAAGTAGCCGTTGTTCGTACCGGTTGCCACGGTCTTTGCGCACTCGGACCCATCGTACTTGTTTATCCCGAAGGATCGTTCTATTCCATGGTGAAAGCGGAAGATGTTCCGGAAATCGTTTCCGAGCATCTGTTAAAGGGTAGAGTTGTTACCCGTCTGCTTTATGATGAAACCGTTCAGGAAGCGGAAGTTATTCCCCTTGCAGAGACCGGTTTCTACAAGAAACAGAAACGTGTTGCACTTCGTAACTGCGGTGTAATCAATCCCGAGAACATCGACGAGTATATCGCGGTAGACGGTTATCAGGCACTCGGTAAAGTTCTTACCGAGATGACTCCCGAGCAGGTAATCGACACCATTCTGGCTTCCGGCTTAAGAGGACGTGGTGGTGCAGGTTTCCCGACCGGACAGAAGTGGAAACTCGCAAGAACCTTAGTTCCTGATGCAGATCAGAAGTATGTCTGCTGTAACGCCGACGAAGGTGACCCGGG
>DLBG01000103.1 GCA_002494135.1 Lachnospiraceae bacterium UBA7027 | reverse complement strand
CAGGGCGAGAAAACTCAGAATTACAATCATTACACCGAAGCCCGTAATGAAGCTGATGGGTTTGATGGAGAACGAAGTAATTCCTTCGATGGCAAGCGCAAGCATTTTCTTAAGCGGATATTTGCTCACTCCCGCCTGGCGTTCCAGACGCTCATAATAAACACAATCCGTTTTAAAACCGATTAAGGGAACGATTCCGCGAAGGAATAAATTACGTTCCGGATATTTTGCAAATGCCTCTAAGGAGCGTTTGCTCATAAGGCGGAAATCGGCATGATTGTAAACGGTTTTTACTCCCATGGAGCTCATCAACTTGTAAAATGCCTGTGCCGTGGTTCTCTTAAAGAACGTATCTTTCTTTCTGGAATTGCGGACACCGTATACGATGTCGCAGCCTTCGTTGTATTTTACAAGCATGTCTTCAAATACATTTACGTCATCCTGCAAATCCGCATCGATGGAAATCGTTACGTCGGAGCAGTCCTTCGCCGTCAAAAGACCGGCGGTTAAGGCAAACTGATGGCCGACATTGCCCGCCAGTTTCAGTCCGTAAATCTTCGTCGGATATTTCGCGCACTCTGCCGAAATCAGCTCCCAGGTTTTATCCTTACTGCCGTCATCAACGAACAGAACGAAGCTGTCATCGGAAATCAGCCCCTTCGAAAAAAGGTTGTCCAAAGAAGCACGAAGAGCTTCCGACGTAATCGGAAGCATTTCTTCTTCGTTATAGCACGGTACTACAATTGCAAGTTGTGATTTCTTATCCATTGTCGTCTCCGTATCTTTCTTTTTTACATATTTGCAAGAGCCTGTTCAAGGTCTGCAATGATATCATCCACATTCTCGATACCTACGGAGAAGCGGATCAAATCGGGCTGTACACCTGCTTCAAGAAGCTGCTCGTCCGTCATCTGACGATGTGTATGGCTTGCCGGATGAAGAACGCAGGATCTGGTATCTGCAACGTGGGTTACGATGGCAACCAGTTTTAAATGATCCATAAAGCTTACGGATGCCGCTCTTCCGCCCTTTAATCCGAAGGTCAGAACACCGCAGGTTCCCTTCGGCATGTACTTCTTTGCTCTTTCGTAATACTTGTCGCCTTCCAGTCCGGGATAATTTACCCAGGCGATTTTATCATTTGCTTTCAGCCACTTTGCAACCGAAAGGGCATTGGAACAATGACGTTCCATGCGAAGGTGTAAGGTTTCAAGACCGAGATTTACATAGAATGCATTCTGAGGGGACTGGATGGAACCCAAATCTCTCATAAGCTGTGCAGTCGCTTTGGTAATATATGCGGCCTTTCCGAACTTCTCGGTATAGGTAATTCCGTGATAGGATTCATCCGGAGTACAAAGTCCCGGGAACTTCTCCGCATGAGCGGACCAGTCAAAATTTCCGGAATCCACGATACATCCGCCTACGGCAGTTGCATGACCGTCCATGTACTTCGTTGTGGAATGTGTAACAATGTCCACACCGAATTCAAAAGGTCTGCAGTTAATCGGTGTCGGGAACGTATTATCCACAATTACGGGAATTCCGGCTTCGTGAGCCACCTTGACGAACTTGTCAAAATCAAGTACCGCAAGAGAAGGATTGGAAACGGATTCCGCAAGAATACACTTGGTGTTGGGCCTGATTGCAGCCTTTAAATCCTCTTCGGAAATCTCGGGATCCACAACGGTGGTCTCGATTCCCATCTTGCTTACGGTCGTGGTAAGCAGGTTGAAGGTTCCGCCGTAAAGTGCGGAAGAAATAATCAGATGATCGCCCGCCTCACAGATATTGAATACCGCATAGAAGTTTGCAGCCTGTCCTGAGGAAGTCAGCATTGCCGCATATCCGCCTTCGAGGTCACAGATTTTCTTTGCCACAAAATCGTTTGTGGGGTTCTGAAGTCTTGTATAGAAATATCCGGAAGCCTCCAGGTCAAACAGTGCGCCCATTGCGTCGGACGTATCATACTTGAAAGTCGTGCTCTGATAGATGGGTAATACTCTGGGTTCTCCGGTTTTCGGTGTCCATCCGCCCTGTACGCAGATGGTTTCTGTCTTAAAATTTGACATGGTTTTCTCCTTCTGCACTTCCTGTACGGAAGCCGCTTTCTGTTAGTCTGGATTAAGAACGAAGATCGTCCTCTTTCTGTCAGCCGGGATTAAGAACGAAGATCGTCCTCTTCCTCCCAGTTGGTATAAACGTTCTGAACGTCGTCATCCTCGTCGAGTAAATCGAGGGTGCGGTTTAACCATTTTACGTTTTCCTCATCGGTCAACGAAACATAGTTCTGAGGAATCATCGTAACTTCGGCACTTGCCATCGGAATCTTCTGCTCATCGAGTGCCTTCTGGACATCGAGAAGGGAATCGGGATCGGTAATGATTTCGTAGCTGTCCTCTTCCTCGGAAAAATCTTCCGCACCGGCATCGAGAGCAGCCATCATCAGTTCGTCGGGATCGGTTTCATACTCTTCCTTGTCGATAATGATTTGTCCCTTGCGGTCAAACATAAAGGATACACAGCCCTGGGTTCCGATGCTTCCGTTTCCTTTGGTGAAAGCACTTCTTACGTTGGCTGCGGTTCTGTTCTTGTTGTCGGTTAAGGTTTCCACGATGATTGCAATACCGCAGGGACCGTAACCTTCATAGGTTGCATGTTCATATACAACGCTTCCGTCATCTCCGGCTGCTTTCTTAATACCTCTGTCAATGGTATCGTTGGGCATGTTGTTTGCCTTTGCCTTTGCGATAACGGTTGCAAGCTTATAGTTGTTGTTGGGGTCCGGACCGCCTTCTTTTACGGCTACGGCGATTTCACGGCCGATGATGGTAAAAATCTTACCCTTGGCTGCGTCGTTCTTCTCTTTTTTATGCTTAATGTTCGCAAATTTTGAATGTCCTGACATACTTTCCTCCTAATTTGAACAAAATCATACAAATTATATAATATCATTTTTCACCGAATCATTCAAGAATTCCTTGTCTTTTTCTGCTTCGGGGGCTTTTTTTATGACTGCTTTTTTAATGATGTGTTTTTCCACGGATTCGATTGTAAAATCGTATCCCTGGTCATGAAACGTAAAACCTGCATCCGCATCGGTCGGAATATGCTTTAAATTTCCCGTAATATAGCCGCTTAATGTCGTATAATCGTCGTTCGCGATTTCGGTATCGAGAATCCGGTCAAGGTCCTCGAGCGCTATCATACCGTCGGCTTCATAGGTGTTCTCATCCGTTTTTCTGACCATTTCGTTATTGATGTCATATTCATCCAGAATGTTTCCGACGATTTCCTCAAGAATGTCCTCCATGGCAATCAGACCGGATGTCTGGCCGTATTCGTCTAGGACAATCGCCATCTGGATACGCTCGGCCTGCATGCGGCGGAACAAATCGTCCACATCCTTGGTCTCGGGAATGAAAACCGCCTTTCGCATGAGTTTTTTGTTGTTCTTTACGATGCTCTCGTCATCGTGATTGTTCTCCGTATAACGCACAATATCCTTTAAGTGGATGATTCCGATAATGTGATCGAGGTCATTGATAAATACCGGATATCTGCTGTACGGCAGTTTTATCATCATGGCTCTGGCTTCTTTTAAGGTCGATTCGGCATCGATTGCCGAAATCGCGCTTCTCGGAGTCATGATGTCTTTGGCCTTAAGGTCGCCGAATTCGAAAATATTCTGAATCATTTCCGCCTCGGAGGATTCCAAAACGCCCTGCTTGGAACCCTCCTCGACTAAGTCTATGATTTCCTCTTCCACATCCTGTGAGGACATTTTACGCCGAAATAATTTCGCCATTGTTTCTCCTTAAAATCTTATAAAACGTCGTTATGGTAATCCTTGGTATAAACAACGTTTCCGTTCTCGTAATACTCCTTCGGAACACGTTTTCCGATATCGCAGATCATCTCGTAAGGGAATCCGCCGTAGGCCGAGCATAAATCTTCGACGGTAATCGTTTCCTCATTGTCACGGCCGATCAGCGTTACTTTGTCAAACTCTTTCACGTCCGGAATATCCGTTACATCCGCCAT
>DLBG01000019.1 GCA_002494135.1 Lachnospiraceae bacterium UBA7027 | reverse complement strand
AGAGCCTTTACGTTCTCGATTTCTTTTGCTACGACACGTTCCTTGGGAAGACGGAATTCGGGAATTCCGTAAACTAAAACGCCGCCGAACTCGTGAAGTGCTTCGAATACGGTTACTTCATATCCCATTTTTGCAAGATCGCCTGCGCAGGAAAGTCCGGAAGGACCGGAACCGATTACGGCAACTTTCTTACCGTTCTTTTCCACGTTTAAAGTCGGATGAATATCATTTTCAAATGCCCAGTCCGCAACGAATCTTTCGAGTTTACCGATGGATACGGCCTCGCCCTTGATTCCTCTTACGCACTTGCCTTCGCACTGGGTCTCCTGGGGACAAACACGTCCGCAGACAGCGGGAAGGGATGAAGATTCGTTAATGACACGATATGCGCCTTCGAAATCCCCTTCTTTTACCTTGGATATAAAATCCGGAATATGAATGGATACGGGGCATCCCTGTACACACAGGGGATTCTTGCAGTTTAAGCATCTGGAAGCCTCATCCATGGCTTCTTCTTTGGAATAGCCAAGACATACCTCTTCAAAGTTTGTGGCACGTACCTTGGGATCCTGTTCTCTTATGGGTACTTTCTTCATTACGTCCATTATTTGTCACCTCCGCAGTTTCCGCAGCCGCCGTGATGGGTATCTCCCTCTTTTGCCGCAAGATATGCTCTTCCTTCTTTGGTTTTATACATAAGCTGTCTCTTCATTGCGCCGTCGAAATCAACCAGATGTCCGTCAAACTCCGGTCCGTCCACGCATGCGAACTTGATTTCGTCGCCAACCTTCAAACGGCAGGCACCGCACATGCCGGTTCCGTCTACCATAATCGGGTTCATGGAAACAATGGTATGAAGATTTAACTTCTTGGTCAAGAGACAGACAAACTTCATCATAATCATCGGTCCGATGGTTACGCAGACATCATACTGCTTGCCTTCCGCATATAAGTCTTCCAGAACCTTGGTAACCATACCGCTTCTTCCGTAGGATCCGTCATCCGTGGTGATATAAAGATTTCCGCAGACCTTGGACATCTCTTTTTCCATAATCACAAGATCTTTTGTCTTTGCTCCGACGATGGCATCGGCATCAATGCCGTGCTCGTGCAGCCATTTTACCTGCGGATAAACGGGAGCGGTTCCGAGTCCGCCGGCAACGAAGAGAATCTTCTTGTTTTTAAGGCTTTCCAAATCTTCTTCCGTAAACTCGGAAGGACGTCCCAGGGGACCTACAAAATCATGGAAATAATCTCCTTTTTTCAATCCGAGCATACGATAGGTTGCTTCGCCGATTACCTGGACTACGATGGTAACGGTTCCCTTCTCGCGGTCATAATCGCAAATGGTTAAGGGAATTCTTTCACCGTCTGCATGGGAGCGAACGATAACGAACTGTCCCGGCAGGCAGTTGTTTGCAACACGCGGTGCTTCAACGACCCATTCGTGAATGTTCGAAGCCAGTTCTTTGCTTTCAAGAATCTTGTACATTTCTTTCTTTTCCTTTCCTACATACATTACTTTTATACATTTTACGGAGATACTCTCTGATATACGTAATCTCCGTTCTCCCTCTGGGTAAGGACTCCGTAATCGCCCGGATCCTTTGAATTGACGGCATAGACCGAATAATTTGTCTTTGCCATGGAACCGGAATACAGATCCTGGAAGTATTCGTTTACGACATAATATACCGTACCGCGGATATCGATTGCATATTCCGTAAGGAAAAGCAGTCTTCCCGGAGGAGTCGAAACATTACCTTCCTCATCCACGTTACCGCCCAGGGAGATACGGTAAGCCTTTGCAATATCCGCAGCCATCGCAGCCGATACCACGCTTTCATCCGGCTTATATACATAATCCCTTTCGAGAACTTCCGACGGAACGTCATCAAAGTTATAGGTTACAAACATAAATACACTCGATCCGATCGGCATAAGAATCGGATTCTTGTATATGTTGCTGTCCTTGGTAGGCTCGCTTCCGTCGGTTGTGTAATAAACCACACAGTCTTCCGGAGCTTCAACGATAATGATTTCCGGCTTATCGTATTCATCGGAATCCAGATTCACTTCCGGCGGATCCGGTGTCTGGACATTGATGGAAAAATCGCCTTCCGCCACCGGTGACATCAGTCCGTAGCTGTTAATATAAATAGCACGGATGAAGAATGCTCCTTTTTCGAGATACAGCGGGGTCGTGTATTCCAAAGATTCATTGTCCGGGGTACTTCCGTCCAGTGTGTAATAAACCTTTCCGGTCGTATTGGCATTGATTTTCAAATAAATCGGATCGTCATATGCTCCGGGTGCCATGGAGAATTCCGGAGGATCCGCCAAGTACTGCTGGAACTGTGTAACAATCGTCTGATCGGTGCATTCTCCGAGTACCTTGTTGATCGATTCAAAATCGCCGACACTTTCGTAAATCGCAAACAACTTCGTGTAAGCCACAATGATATCCGAATCAAAATCACGGATAATGTTTCGGTAGGTCAGAATGGCATTCTGTGTCTGGTTGTTTTTCTGGTAGTATTCCGCAAGCTGATACTGAAGGGAAAGTTCCTTCGGCTTCATGACGGATGCCTGCTCCATGTATGTTACCGCATGAGCATAATCACCTGCATCGTAAGCCTTTACGGCCTGCTCGTATTTGTATTCAAAACTGTTTTTCTTAACGTTCTTGTAAATATTGATACCGATAACCGCACCGAGTGCAATCACCACAACAGCCACTATGATGGCAATGATTCTTGCCGCAACATTGTCTCTTAAACCGGCAAAAAACTTTCCTGCTCCGGAGAAATCCAGTGCTTCCTCCACATCCCAGAAATCATCATCAAATTCGTCATCGAATTCACTCTTCTTGGGAGCGTGTTTTTCTGCAGTCTTCGCGGCAGGTTTCGCACCCGGTTTCGTCTTTGTGGCGGGTCTGTTCGCTGCCCCACCGGTTCCGTTTTTTTTCTTCTTTGCATCCCCGGAAATACTGCGAATGCTGTTCTGATCGATTTCCTGCGTCGGAATGCGCTTCTTGATTTCTTCCACGGGAATCTCCTGCGTCGGAAGTCTGGATGTATGATCGTCGAGACCGTACCTTCTGAGCAGTTCTTCATCGAGTTCGCCTTCATTGCTCTTCGTAACAGGCCTCGAAGCGGGTTTTGCCGCATGTCCGGAAGCTTTCGATCCGGAAGGTTTTGCACCCGGTCTGGAACCGGATTTGCTGCCCGGTTTTGAGCCGGATCCGGAAGTTCGTCCGGAAGCCTTCCCCGCCGAAGTCTTTGATCCGCCCTGGCTTTTCTTTGCAGGATTCGAGGCTTTTCTCTGACCGGCTTTCTGTTCGCTGACACCGGAAGCAACCTTGCTTAAAGATCTTTCAATCTTCGTCTCGATTTCCGGTTCGTAATCCGGCACATAATTAATCTCATAGCCGCATTTGCTGCACAGAAACATTCCGTCTTCAATTGTGGATCCGCACTTGGGACATTTCATAATTTTATTCTCCTGCGTCTACACAGTTCTTCATCAGCATTGCAATGGTCATGGGACCAACACCTCCGGGAACCGGTGTAATGGCACTGGTATGCGGTGCTACATCGTCAAAATCAACGTCGCCGCAGAGTTTCTTTCCTTCCAGACGATGAATGCCCACATCAATGACAACGGCGCCCTCTTTGACATATTCGGCGGTAATCATCTTCGGTTTTCCGATGGCAACAATCAGAATATCCGCACGACGGGCCACTTCTTTTAAATCACGGGTTTTGGAATGGCAGATTGTGACGGTTGCATTCTCACGAAGCATCAATAAAGACATGGGTTTCCCGACGATATTGCTTCGTCCGATTACCACGCATTCCTTACCTGCAATTTCGATATTGCTTCTTTTCAGTAATTCGATAATACCGGCGGGTGTACAGGAAACAAAACCGGGCTGGCCGATGCAAAGTGCACCGACGCTCTGGGGATGGAAACCGTCCACGTCCTTTTTCGGAGAAATCGCCTGAATGACCGCATCTTCATCAATATGTTTCGGAAGGGGCAGCTGAACCAAAATGCCGTTCACGGAATCATCGTCATTTAACTTTCCGATTAACGCAAGAAGTTCTTCCTGTGTCGTTGACTCGGGCAGTTCATAGGATAAGGATTTGATTCCGATGTATTCACAGGCTTTTTTCTTATTGCCGACATATACGGTGGAGGCGGGATCCTCTCCCACTAAAATCACCGCAAGGCAGGGCTGCTTTCCCTGTTCCTTAAGAGCGCTTACGCGCTCTTTTAATTCATCTTTCAGTTGTGTGGAAATTGCTTTTCCGTCAATAATCTGATACATAACGGTACCTCTTCTTCGGATTAGAACAATCCGGTAATTTTACCCTCTTCGTTAACATCGATGCTGAGAGCCGCGGGAACCTTGGGAAGTCCGGGCATGGTCATAATCTGTCCGGTAATGGCAACCACGAAGCCAGCACCAGCGGAAACGTAAACTTCTCTGACCTCAATATTGTAACCGGTCGGTCTTCCGAGTTTGGAAGGATCGTCGGATAAGGAATATTGTGTCTTTGCAACGCAAATCGGGAAGTTTCCGAAACCGAGCTCTGTCAGTTTCTTAAGCTGCTTCTTTGCCGCATCGGAATAATTTACGCCGTCTGCACCGTAAATCTCTTTTGCAATCGTTTCGATTTTTTCGGTAAGAGACAAATCGTCGGTATAAATGGAATGATAATGGCTTTCCTTGGTTTCAAGGGTATTCAGAACCGCTTTCGCAAGTTCGATACCGCCTTCTCCGCCCTTCTCCCAAACTTCGGAAAGTGCGAAATCACAGCCTCTTTCTTCACAGAACTGCTTCACAAATGCGGTTTCTGCAGGAGAATCGGTTACGAAGGAATTCAGGGTTACCACTACGGGTACACCGTACTTCTGAAGATTCTCGATATGTTTCTCGAGGTTCACGATACCCTTCTTTAAAGCTTCGAGGTTTTCGGGAACGAGATCCGTTTTTGCAACCCCACCATTATACTTTAAGGCTCTGATGGTTGCAACAAGCACGATGGCATCGGGTTTTAAGCCGGCCATACGGCATTTGATGTCCAGGAACTTCTCTGCACCGAGATCGGCACCGAAGCCTGCCTCCGTGATGCAGTAATCAGCCATTTTCAAAGCTGCCTTGGTAGCTCTTACGGAGTTGCATCCGTGAGCGATATTCGCAAACGGTCCGCCGTGAACGAGGGCCGGTGTATTTTCCAGTGTCTGAATTAAGTTGGGCTTTAACGCATCCTTTAAAAGAGCCGCCATGGCGCCGACTGCACCGAGATCCGCAGCGGTTACGGGCTTTCCTTCAAAGTTGTATGCTACGATGATTCTGCCGAGTCTTGCCTTTAAATCATCCATATCATCTGCAAGGCAGAGAACAGCCATGATTTCGGAAGCCACGGTAATGCAGAAGTGATCTTCTCTTACAACACCGTCTGCTTTGGCGCCGAGGCCGATGACAACGTTACGAAGAGCACGGTCATTCATATCAAGGCATCTTTTCCATACTACCATTCTGGTATCGATGCCGAGCTGGTTGCCCTGCTGAATGTGGTTATCGAGCATTGCAGCAAGCAAATTGTTTGCGGTTGTAATTGCATGGAAGTCACCGGTGAAGTGAAGGTTTAAATCCTCCATCGGAACAACCTGTGCATATCCGCCGCCTGCGGCACCGCCCTTGATACCGAAGCAGGGTCCCAAAGAGGGCTCGCGAAGTGCGATGATGGCATTTTTGTTCAGTTTTGCGAACGCCTGGCCAAGACCTACAGTTGTAGTTGTTTTACCTTCTCCCGCGGGAGTCGGGTTAATTGCGGTAACAAGTATAAGCTTTCCGTTCGGACGATCCTTGATACGGTTTAAATAATCGTCGGAAATTTTAGCCTTATACTTTCCGTATAATTCCAGTTCGTCAAAGGTGATTCCGAGTTTCTCGGCAACCTCGGTAATCGGCTTCATTGTTGCTTCCTGTGCAATCTGAATGTCTGTTTTCATCGCATACCCTTTCTTCTTACATACACTTTTTGTTACTTATCTACATGGACTGCAGATACTCTTCAAACTGAGCCGCGTCCATAAGAATTCTTCTCGGTTTGGTTCCTTCTTCCGGTCCCACAACGCCGGCTTCTTCGAGCTGGTCCATGATTCTGGCAGCTCGGTTAAAGCCGATTTTAAAGATTCTCTGCAGCATACCGATGGAGCCCTTCTGCTTATCGATTACGAAGCGTCCGGCTTCCGCAAAGTATTCATCCTTGCCGTCCGCAGGTGCCGCCATCGCCGTGCCTCCGGAAATGCTGCTTGCAACTTCGGTCGGGAATTCGGTCTGATAGGAAGAACAGATTCCCTGGTTTTTAATAAAATCAACCACATCCGACACTTCTTCATCCGAAACGAATGCACCCTGCACACGATTCGGTTTGTTAAGCCACTGCGGGAAGAATAACATATCACCCTTACCAAGCAGCTTCTCTGCACCGTTGGAATCCAGAATTGTTCTGGAATCGATACCGGAGGATACGGAGAACGCGATACGGCTCGGCATATTGGCTTTGATCAGACCGGTGATGACGTCCACGGAAGGACGCTGTGTCGCAATGATTAAGTGAATGCCGGCTGCACGGGCAAGCTGTGCCAGACGGCAGATGCTTTCCTCTACTTCTTTTCCCGCTACCATCATCAAATCGGCAAGCTCGTCGACGATGATGACAATCTGCGGCATCTTGGTAAGACGGTCTTCCTGCGGAGTATCGGCTGGCTGGGAAAGTGCTTTTTCGTTGTATCCCTTCAGGTCTCTTACTCCCTGATCGGCGAATTTCTTATATCGCTCGGTCATTTCGTTAACGCCCCACTGAAGTGCTGCGGAAGCTTTCTTCGGATCGGTTACGACCTCGGTTAAAAGATGAGGAATGCCGTT
>DLBG01000034.1 GCA_002494135.1 Lachnospiraceae bacterium UBA7027 | reverse complement strand
GGTATTATAAGCAAGCTTTCGAGCCCGGGAGCATAGCTCAGCTGGTTAGAGCACCTGCCTTACAAGCAGGGGGTCACTGGTTCGAGACCAGTTGTTCCCACCATTTCCGCTCCAAAGTTTGCCTACGCCTCTGTGGCTCAGTTGGTAGAGCAGAGGACTGAAAATCCTCGTGTCACTGGTTCGATTCCGGTTCTGGGCACTTTTAAAATTTACGATTTGTCTTATCGGACAAATCGTTTTTTTATTTTTGTTCAGTATAAAGAACCGTTACTTACCGTTTAACCTTTGTTTTTTACCGATTACCCGGATTCGCTGACAGGATTTTTATTTTAGGGTATAGTAATCTCATCAGGAGGTGAAAAGAATGAATTTTAAGCTGGTTATCGATCGAAACTGCACGGAGGAGGTCATCGCAAATGTTCACGAACGGACTCCTTTGATTGATGAGATCGAACGTCTGGTAACGCAGGACGGTACATCGAATCAAATTGCCGGATACCTCGAGGATGAAATCAAAATATTGCCGGTGGAAGAGATTGAATGTTTCTTTGTGGAAGATGAAAAAACCTATGCCTGCTGTATGAACGGTCGGAAATATACCGTAAAAAAACGACTTTATGAAATCGAAAAAAATCTTCCTTCTGATTATGTCAGGATTAATAAATCCGCAATTGCCAACACAAAAAGAATTGCCCGTTTTAAGGTTCAGCTTTCCGGTGCGGTGGACGTGCAGTTTGAAAGCGGCTATGTGGAGGCTGTTTCCAGAAGATGTTTCGTGGAACTGAGAAAAAGATACGGACTATAAAAAACAGGGCTTGTAAGGAGATGTTGTTATGAAAAAAAGTTATATTTTGGAATTTGTTAAAAGAGGTCTGATGTTTGCATGGGGAGGTCCTGCGATTACCGCGATTGTCTGGTTTATCATCTGGAAAACCAATAACGAGATTGTACTTTCCGTTCCGGAAGTGGTCCTGGGAGTCTTATCTACAACGCTTCTTGCTTTTATAGCAGCGGGCGTTTCAATCATTCATCAGATGGAGGCACTTCCGAAGAGTATCGCAGCGCTGATTCAGGGATCGGTTTTACTTGCGGTTTATCTTGCGACTTATCTGATTAACGGATGGATTGCTTTAAGCATGGTATGGATTTTTATCGTCGTATTCATTGCCACTTTCGTAGCAATCTGGGGAATTATCTACCTCTCCATTCGTACCAAGGTAAATAAACTGAATAAGGTGATGAAGTAACTTCAAAACCCGGGAAGAGAATTTAACAATCAAAAGGACGTGAATTATGAGAAAACATTATCTTGACAATATCCGCTGGATAACGGTTGCAGCGGTAGTGATATATCATGTGTTTTATATGTACAACGCGGAAGGTATTCAGGGCGTGGTCGGAAAAATAACAAATATGGATGTACAGTATCAGGATCTTGCACAGTATATAATTTATCCGTGGATTATGATCATTCTGTTTATTGTCTCGGGCATCAGTTCCAGACTGTATTTGGAACATCATACGGCAAAAGAGTTTGTAAAAAGCAGGACAAACAAATGTCTGGTACCCGTTACCATCGGACTGATCGCATTTCAGTTTATTCAGGGATACATAAATGCCGGAATCAGCGGGGGGATTGAAAAAACCATGGCAGGAATGCAGGGAAACGCTCCGGCACCGGTTATTTACTGCGTGTGCGCAATCATCTGCATTTTGAGCGGAATCAGTGTTTTATGGTATATTCAGATGCTGTGGTTATTTTCCCTTGCACTGCTGTTAATCCGGCTAATCGATAAGGACCGTTTCTGGAAGGTTTGTGCCAGAACACCGGTGTGGGTTATTTTGTTACTTGTAATTCCCGTATTCGGCGCGGCACAGATCGGAAATACACCTCTGATAGTAGTTTACCGCTTCGGACTTTACTTTTTCGTCTTTTTGCTGGGATATTTTGTCTTCTCTCACGATGAAGTGATCGAGAGAATGAAGAAATGGTTTTTCGTCTTTCTGATTCCCGCAATCGGGCTTGGGATTGCATTTTGCATCGTCTATTTCGGTGAGAACTATGCGGACAATCCGGTGTACCGTTCTTTGCTGTTTCTTGCTTACGGGTACTTTGCAAGCATGGCGATTTTAGCCTGCATGGCAAAATTCGGCGATGTATCGAACCGGTTCACGCAGTGGATGAGCAAAAGAAGCTTCGGATTATATGTATTTCATTACCTGGGGATTTCCGTTGTCGCTTTGTATCTGGCAAAACCCGGTCTCATCCCTCCCTTGGCCGCGTATCTCATCAGTGCGATTGCCGGTTTCGGCGGAGCCTATCTTTTATATGAGATTATTTCGAGAATCCCGGTTTACCGGTGGATGGTACTCGGAATCACAAAAAAGAAATCGTAAAATGCAGCATAAAAGACTCCGGATTTTTTCTCCGGAGTCTTTTTTCAGGCGTTCTTTTTCTTCTTTGCTTCTTCATAGTGATGGGTGATGGGTTCAAGCATTTCTTCACAATCCAGGGCCTCGGACATTTTTGCCGCAGAGCCGCAGGTGCGTACTTTGCTGACCATTTTGGACATCACATCGAAGTTGAGCTGTGTTCCGACACCGTCGCATTCATAACGTACCGCTCGGTTTTTGGCAACGCCGAATCTGCCGGCAACACTTACCGCATCGATGTTGGCGCCCATGAATATGAATTCCCACTGGTGTTTCTTTTTCTTCTTTTCCACCAATTTTTTCACCTTATCATATGTATACCGGCGGCTTGCGTTTTCCATACCGTCCGTGGTGATGATAAAGAGAGTTTTTTCCGGCTTCTCTTCGTCCGGAAGCTCTTTATGGATGTGGCCGATGTGTTCGATGGCACCTCCTACGGCGTCTAACAGGGCGGTACATCCGCGAACGTAATATTCGTTGTCTGTCAGGGGTTCTACTTTGCGAACCGGGATGCGGTCGTGAAGAATTTCGCAGCGGTCATCGAAAAGGACCGTGGAGAGAATGACATCGCCTTCCTCTTTTTTCTGCTTTGCCAGCATGGAATTGTAGCCTCCGATGGTATCTGCTTCCAACCCACCCATGGATCCGCTTCTGTCAAGAATGAATACGATTTCTGTTAAACCCTTCTTCATAATACTTACCTCACTTTCCTTTTATCGAAGCACTTCGTTCGTGCTTTGTTTGCTGTTGTTGAGGTAAGTATATTGTTTTGAAGGAAGGGAAAGGTCGCTTTGTATGCGACAAATAATCAAAAGGGAAAAGATTTTATTCTCCGATTCGTCTGAGCGCAGAGCGAACAGGGATACCGATGCCGATGGCAATTGCCATCTTGGCAAGGTCTGCCGGAATATAGGGAACCACACCTGCCATAAGGGCAGCGGAGAAACTCATCTGATAGGAGACTTTAAGCCACATGGTTCCGAACAGATAGCAGACGATTGTTCCGAGAACCATACCGAGTACATGAAGGGGGATTTTTTTCTCAAATCTGGTAATGAAGAAACCGGCAATCAATGCAAGCGGAATATAACCGATCAGATATCCGCCGGTAGGTCCCCCAAGCTTGGTAAGACCGGCTGTAAAACCGGTGAATACAGGCATTCCCGCAAAGCCGATCAGCAGATAGATCAAGCAGCTGAGCGTACCGTAGAGCCAGCCGTTTACGTATACGGCAAGAAAAACGCCCAGAATTCCGAGGGAAATAGGAACGGGACTTACGGGAATACTTAAGGACAACGGTCCGAGAATGCAGATAATTGCCGCGCTTAAAGCAACCCTTGTAATGGTCAGAACGGTCATTTTGGTCGTAGGTTTTACTTTGGAATTCGTTTCTTTTGTCATAATATATCAGTCCTTTCAGGGAAATCGTTTTACTTTTATCGGATGAAAGTTTACAATGTATTTGCAGGTTTGTCAAATTAAGTAAACAAAGAGGGGAGAGATCAGAATGCCTTTTATTGATTCTAAAATTACCGTTTCCGTGGACGCAGACAAAAAAGAGGAAATCAAATCCGAATTCGGAAAACTGATTGGGACGCTTCATAAAGGAGAAGCTTATCTGATGGTCGGAATCGAAGATAATTACGACTTATGGATGGGCGGAGTAAAGCTTGACAAGGGTGCTTATGTATCCGTAAGCCTTCTCGGTAACGCATCCTCTTCGGACTACGATACCTTAACCGGTCAGATTTGTGATATGTTCTCCGAGAAACTCGGAATACCCGGCAATGCCGTATATGTAACCTATCATCCGGTTTCGGACTGGGGATGGAACGGACATAATTTCTAAAAAAATGACTTATTATTTTATGAACCCCGCCGTGGCGGGGTTTTTTATTATGGAAAGATACAAAAAAAGAAATAAACCGTTGACTTTTTCCGGAATAAGAGTATGATGAAAAAGCCGACCGACCGTTCGGTCGGAAAATATATAAACAAAATGTATGCCTCTTATGGGCATTTTAAAGGAGTTAATATATGTCGAAATACAGCGTCAGAAGACCGTTTACCGTCCTGGTGGGCGTAGTCTTAATCATTGTACTCGGCGCCGTCAGTCTTTATCGTATGACGGCGGATCTTTTGCCGGACATGAGCCTGCCTTATGTTCTGGTTATTACCATGTATCCCGGCGGCAGTCCGGAGCAGGTGGAGAAAAACGTTACCGCGCCCGTGGAAGCGCAGATGGCGACCACCTCGAATATCAAAACCATTCAGTCCATGTCCTACAACAATTATTCCATGGTTATTCTGGAATACGAGCAGGATTCCAACATGGATTCCATTGTAATCGAAATGCAGCAGAAACTGGATCAGGTTTCGGGAACATTCCCGACCGGTGTGGCCAGTCCTTTAATCATGCAGCTCGATCCCACCATGCTTCCGATTATGGTTGCATCCGCGGACATGGAAGGCATGAGCCAGATTGAAATAACGGACTATGTGGATTCCACACTGGTTCCGTACCTCGAAAGCGTGGAAGGTGTAGCAAGTGTTACCACCGTCGGCAGCGTGGAGGAGCGCATTCAGATTACACTGGATGAGGATAAAATCAAAAGAATCAACGAAAGAGTCATTGACGAAATCAATGAAGGATTTGCCGATGCCGAAGAAAAGATGGAGGATGGCAAAAAGAAGATTGAAGACGGCGAGAAGGCTTTAGAGGACGGCCAGAAGCAGATGATGGAACAGATTGCGGACGGCTCCAACCAGATTGTAAACGGCAAGATTCAGGCCTATGTCGGTGAGGCAACGATTGAAAGCAATTTGGCCATGATGAAGATGATCAAGCCTTACCTTGAGAGAGCCGTTAAGTCGATGAATGAGGCAACCAAGGCTGCCGAGGTATATGAGAATCAGAGAAAGCAGCTGGAATATTATCAGTATCTTTTAAACAACGCCACGGATGAAGAAATCATGGCACAGACCGGAATGAGCCGTGAAATGCTTGCCATGTATGTGGCACAGGCGAGCGCACAGATGGGTCCCGCACCGGATACCTCGCAGGCAATGGCAACTCTGGCAGGCTTACAGGCAGCAGGCGTTGATTTAAATGCGCTCGGAATTACGGCTGACGGAAGCAACCCGGAACAGTTAGCCAAGGATCTTTCCCAGGCACTGGCTACGGTGAACTCTTCCATCGCAACCATGGAAGCGGCCAAAGGACCTCTTGCGGAAGGCAAGGTCACTTTGGATGATGCATATAAAAAACTCAACCAGGGACTGGTAAAAGGAATCCTGGAAATCGCAAAGGCCCAGGGAGAAATCGCAAGCGGCAAGCTGGCATTGGAGCAGGGAGAAGCCCAGCTCGAATCGGCCAAGGAAGAAGCCTTAAAGGCGGCCGATCTTTCCAACCTGGTTACGGCCGAAATGCTTGGCAACTTAATCGTAGCCCAGGACTTTTCCATGCCGGCCGGTTACATTACAGAAGGTGTGGATTCTTACCTGATTACCGTCGGCGACAGCGTAACCACCATCGAAGACCTCGAGAATATGGTTTTACTGGATATGGGAATGGAGGACATCGAACCCATCCTGGTAAAAGACGTTGCCAATGTGGATGTCGTTAACAACGCAGCGGACTCCTATTCGAAAATCAACGGAAATCCGGCCGTTATGCTCAGTATTGAAAAGCAGACCGGTTATTCCACCGGTGATGTTACGGACCGTCTGCTGGACCGTTTCGAAGAACTGGAAAAAGAAAACGACAAACTGAACTTTGCCGTTTTGATGAACCAGGGTGTTTACATCGATATCGTTATCAGCTCCGTTTTGCAGAACATGTTAATCGGTGCGGCGTTAGCCATCATTATACTGATTCTGTTTTTGAAAGATTTTAAATCAACATTCATTATTGCATGCTCCATCCCCTTAAGTGTGGTATTTGCCATCGTGCTGATGTATTTTACGCATATCACGTTAAACATCATCTCCCTTTCCGGATTGGCGCTTGGAATCGGTATGCTGGTAGATAACTCCATCGTCGTGATTGAGAATATCTACCGTCTGAGAAAAGAAGGATTGTCGGTTAAGAAGGCAGCAGTGGAAGGCGCAAGAGGCGTGGGCGGAGCGATTTTCGCATCTACCCTGACCACGGTCTGCGTATTTGCCCCCATCGTGTTTGCGAAAGGTCTGACAAAACAGATTTTCGTGGATATGGCACTTACCGTAACCTATACCCTGGCAGCCAGCCTGATTGTGGCTTTAACCTTCGTCCCGGCTGTTGCATCCATGATGATTAAGGACGGCGAAGAGAAGCAGACCCGTCTGTTCGACCGGTTCCGTGATTTTTACGGAGTGATTCTGGAAAAGGTTCTTCGCGCAAAACCCGCAGTAATTTTACTTGCAGTTATTCTGCTTGTGGCCAGTGTGTTTGCAGGATTTTCGAAAGGATTCTCCTTCCTCTCCATGGATATCGAAGTGGATCAGATTTCCATGACGGTTTCTCCGAAGGAAGGCGACGAAATAACCGATCAGGAGCTGATGGCTCTTTGCGATCAGGTAACGGAAAAGGTCATGGCAATCGACGGAATTGAAACGGTCGGTGTTATGACGGGAGGCGGCAGTGCACTTGCAGCCTTCGGTATGGGCGGAGACCAGTCGGCGACATATTATCTTCTGCTGGATGAGAAGACTCACCGTAAAATGAAAGACATCCAGAAAGACATTGTAGAGCAGACGAAGGATATCGACTGTGAAGTAAAGGTGGAAACCTCCTCCGGCGATATGTTAAGTCTCCTCGGTTCCGGTCTTACCGTAATGGTAAAAGGCCGTGATCTGGATCAGATCCGTGAATACACCGAAGAGGTGGTTCGGATTATGGAAGAAACACCCGGTGTTATCGACATTAAGGACGGAATGGACGATACCACTCCCTGCCTTAAAATCCACGTGGATAAAGTCAAGGCAATGGAATATAAGCTTACGACGGCGCAGGTTTACATGGAGGTCATGAAGGCGATTATGCCGAGCACTCCGAATACGACGCTGATCGCGGAAACCAAGGATTATGACATTTATGTCATTGCCGAGGAGCAGAAGGATACAACCTTAAGGGATATCTACAATCTGAAGTTCCCTTATACCACACAGGACGGAAAGCATCTGCAGATTCCTATTTCCAGAATCGTTACGTTTGAAAAAACGGATACCTTAAACGTAATCAACAGAGATGCGCAGACAAAATACATTTCCGTAACGGCAGGGGTGGATGAAGATCATAACATTACCTACGTCAGCCAGGATCTGCAGGAGAGATTTAAATCCATTCCGTTAAAGGAAGGTTACTCCATTAAGATGAGCGGTGAGGATGAAATGATTCTTGACGCGATGAAACAGCTGGTACTGATGCTGATTCTTGCAGTCGTTTTCATTTACCTGGTAATGGTGGCACAGTTCCAGTCACTGCTTTCGCCCTTCATCATTATGTTTACGATTCCGCTGGCATTTACGGGCGGATTCTTCGGACTGTATTTTACGCGTAATACGGTGTCCGTTATCGGTATGGTCGGATTCGTAATGCTGGCCGGTATTATCGTTAATAACGGTATCGTAATGGTCGACTACATCAACCAGCTGCGAAGGGAAGGCAAAACGAAGAAGGAGGCAATCGTGGAATCGGCTACAGCCAGATTACGTCCCATCCTGATGACCACATTGACCACCGTAATATCCATGTCGACGCTGGCACTCGGAGTCGGTGGCGGATCGGCGATGATGCAGCCGATGGCAATCGTTATGATCGGCGGTCTGGTATACGGAACCATCCTGACCCTGTTTGTGGTGCCGGTTCTGTATGATTTGATGAACCGCGAAAAGAACATGGTGGAAGAAGTGTTGTAAGAAGTGTTGTAAGGGAGAACAAAGATGAGAGAAACAAAGATGCCGATGAGTGAAAAGGCAATTGCCATATACGAAGCCATTATTGCGTTAATCAACGAGGGAGAAGACGTGAACGCCATGACGGTCGGTGACATTACCAACCGTGCCGGAATCGGAAAAGGAACGGCTTACGAATATTTTAAATCCAAGGACGAGATGGTGGAAACGGCGTTATTCTACAATATTGTACGCCAGATTGAAACCGCCAAGACGCTTGTCATGTCGGAATATGAATTTCATAACAAATTCCGCGCGCTTTTGGACTATATGGAGGGCAATAAAGACCAGATCCGTCCGTTTATCTGGATGATGAGAAGGGCCGGCAATTCCATCGATATACTGAATGCCGGAAATCTGTCGGCAGAGTGTTCGGAGATGCAGGTTTGCATTAATTATCTTGTGGGACTGGCAGACTGGTTTATCGCCTTTGCGGACGAAGAAGGACTGCTGAAAGAGAAGAATCACGACTTCCGCGTCAGTGTCCTGTTGTCCCAGATTGTCCAGTACGGATTCTATATTCATTTCGGAAGCACACAGGATCCGGAGGAAGTGAAGGAATTCATTTATCAGGGATTCATTAAGCAGTTAAACTAGGTTTTCTCTGTGGAAATTTCAAATCATTTATGCCATAATGGTCGTAGATTTTCTGAAAAAATCTTTACAGGGGGATTTAACGGGAATGGTAAGAATTGTTTCGGACAGTACCTGTGATTTGTCGCAGGAATTGCTGGATAGGTATGAAATCGGTGTCATTCCGCTTTCCATCGTCATGGATGACAAAAGTTACAAAGACGGTGTGGAAATAAAGACCGAAGAGGTTTTAAAATGGAGCAATGAGAATAAGACGACACCAAAGACGTCGGCTTGTAACTTAGAGGACGCAGTCGAATTTTTAAAGCCGTATCGGGAAAAGAAAGACGAAGTAATCTATATCGGAATTTCCGAGGATATGAGTACAACCTGCAACGTTATGAGACTTGCGGCAGATGAGATGGAGTATGAGGGACTTCATGTAATCAATTCCATGAATCTCTCCACCGGCATCGGTCTGCAGGTACTTCGTGCGGCGGACATGGCAAAAAAAGGGAAGAGCGCACAGGAAATTCATGATGCAATTACAGCGGCCAGAGAGGATGTCAGAGCGTCCTTCGTGGTGGATACGCTGGTCTTCTTGTCCAGAGGCGGAAGATGTTCTTCCGTAACGGCGCTACTTGCAAGCACCTTAAAGATCAAGCCCCGCATTGCGGTTACCATGGGTAAAATGGGCGTGTCCAAAAAGTATCACGGCAATTTTAAATCCGCGATTATGAAATACGTTCACGAGATGGAAGAAGATCTGCTTGCGGCGGATCCGAGCAGAGTTTTCGTAACGCATTCTCCGATGGAAGATCCTGCAATTACCGCGGAGATAATTGCATATCTTAAAAGCTTAAAGCACTTCGACGAGGTGCTTGAAACGAACGCGGGCTGTGTGATTTCCAGCCACTGCGGACCCAACTGTCTGGGAGTATTATTTTATCAGAAGTAGGCGCCTACGATGGAGAAAGAAATTCGGATTCTTTTGAATATGACAGCGCCCGAAGATTACGGACAAATGTTGAAAGACGGTTTCCGGCCGGGAAAACTATCCCCGGCCGAGGGCGTCTTTCTTTTGTATGCAATAAAGGACCGACTGCGAAAAGAAGCCGGCGGAGAATACCCGTACCGGATTGCGATGACGGCAGGGGAAAGGCTTGCGATTGCGGGAGATGCCGCCATTGAAGAGGCTTTGACAAAAGCTTTCCTGGACGAGGGAATTCCGTTTACGGAAGAGAATTACAGACAGGGTGCTTTTCTTACAAAGCGGATTCTGGAAATAGAGGAAATCTCCGATGGGATGTGCGGATATCTGATTCGAAACGGCATCGATCCGACCGTAGAAAATCTCTACCGGTTGCGATACGAGAAGGATGAACGCCCGGAGACTGTCTTTGAACACAATGATGCGGCTCTTGCATGGACCTTTCCCGATGAGGAATTCGATATGGATGCTTTTCTGCTTCGCGAATCCCTGACACATGAGAGTGCGGCCATGCAGGCAAAGTGGCTTAAGGAGCAGTCTTTGTTTGTTTCGGCCGGAAATGTCAGGTTACTCAATCAGCTCTGGGAACTGCAGCTGCCCTATGAAGTTTCCGCTGCGGCAAAACTTGCGGCAGAGAGTATCGTACGGGGAGAGAACCCTGCGGAAGTGTCTTTCTTTGAACTGCCGGGGAAAAAGCCGGAAGATAAAAAGAAAGATTTCCGGAAGTTCGGCAATCTAAGAGAAAGCCGGGACAGGACAGAAGAGGAAAAGCAGGCGGATTACGCCGATTACTTAGCGTCATTTAAAAATGCGGACGAGGCGCTCGGCGTTCTTTGCACACTCGGAATCGAAGTCTGTGCGGACAATCTTTCTGCCATGGAATATCTTCTTTGCGATGAGGCAGAATACTTTTTTGATAAACTCTCTTCCGAAATCGGAGCGGATACACTCATTTCGTACTTTCATAAGCCTGACGGGGGAATGATTCTTTCTTTTGAAGTTTACGGCAGACTTAAAAACTGCGGGGAGTCCGGTGTTCTTTCCCTTCTCGGAGAACTTGCAAAAAGAGGTTACTTTGAAGTCCCGGTGGCGTTAGGGGATCATATGCTGCGTCTTCGCATCCGCAGGGAAGCAAACCGTTATCGTGTGATTTTTCATCATGAGGAAACCGGCGGAATCGTGATGAACATTACAATCTATCCGGAAGGTATCCATGCGCTGGTGGCCGGAGACAACGAAGAAGCTCTTAACAATCTTCGGGAAAGTAATCTGTTAACCGGAAAATTGCAAAAACTATTCGGAAAAGAGGCGGAATCTACATATCTTTTTAAAGAAAATCTGTCGCAAATTCGGAATTTTTATCCGGAATAGACGAATAATATTGGAAACTTTAACCAAAAAATGTGAGTCCGAGGCATCAAAAAGATGTCTTCGGACTATTTTATTGTATGAAATGCACAAAATTTCAGAAAAGAGAAAAAAGCACCAAATATTGTCTTTACAAAATGACGTAAAATCATTTATAATGCATTCACACGAGGTTAATCTATACCTTTTATCGTTCTGATTTGATCCATATCGGATTAAACTTCCACTTTTGATTATGACAGACAGGAAAGCGGGGTGGGTTTATCGGTTTATTGATATTCATTCTTTCAATAGCTGTATTATTCGACTTACTATATGACAAAGTTCCCAATGTTCTGATTGCAGCCGGACTGATCACGGGCCTCATTTACAGGCTTTTCTTTATAAACCCGGCAAACATACCCGTTCTTGCGGCGGATCTTTTGATTCCGTTTTTGCTGTTCTTTCCGTTCTTTCTTATCCGGGCTTTCGGTGCAGGAGACATTAAGCTTTTAATGGTTACCGGCTTATACCTGGGAACGGTTCTTAATTTCAGATGTATCGGTTTTGCCATTGCAGCCGCAGCCATGATCGGCATCGCGAAACTTTTGATACATAAGCGACTTCTTTCAAGATTCGGAGCGCTTCTCGGTTATGGGAAAAGCCTGATGGAAAACATCCGGCTCGGAAGAGACATCCCTCCTTACATGACCCCGGAGCGCACCGATGAAGCCGCAAAGATTCATTTTTCACTTCCCGTATTGATTGGGACCCTTCTGGTTCTCTCAATCGGGTGACTTACAAAAAGGAGAGGTTTTGGAAAAAGAAATCATTATAGTCGGTCATCCGGAAAGCGACTATGCCGAACGATTGACAGATTATATTAACGATAACGGACTGTTAAATATACAACTTATTGCTTTTTCTTCAAAAAGCAAATACAAAGAGGCGGTGAAGAGATACAATCCGAAATACAAAATTCTTGCCGTGGAATGGAAAGAGGACGAATCTTCTGAGAATACCTTCTATTTCTGCGAGGAAAAGGAAGAAGAAAAAGAGGAATACATATTCCGCTATCAGGCCGCGGACAGGATAGCCGCCAGAATCCGGGAAGTAACGCATTTAAAACCCGGATGCGGCGGTGGTGACGGAACAAAGTTCATTGCGATTTATTCGCCGGTTGCGCGTTGTCTGAAAACCTCTTCTGCAATCATCCTCGGCCAGCTGCTCGCGGCAAATCACAGGGTGCTGTATCTGAATTTCGAGAATTTCTCCGGATTCGGCCGGTTTTTAAAAACACCGGTCTGTGGTGATTTTACGGATCTTTTCTACAGCTTTCAGAATATGCCGGAACAGTTTTCTGAGAAATTGGAAGAATCGGCGGTGGCAATAAACGGACTTTTCGTGATTCCGCCGGCTCTTTCCCATCTGGACATCGAGAGCATCTCGCAGGAAGAATGGGAACAGTTCTTTGAGGCTTTAACCGACAGCGCCCGGTTCGATTATGTTCTTTTGGATCCGGCAGACTGCATGAAAGGGCTGTACAGGATTTTAATGAGATGTTCCGTTATTTATACCCCTGTTCCGGCCGACCCCGTTGCCGTTTCAAAGATGGAGCAATACGAGCAGCTGCTTGGCGAGATGCATTATGACGGAATACTGGCGCATACTAGGAAAATAACGCCGCCCGTTTTTAAGAAAATACCGGTTGAGCCGGAAGAACTTCTGCGCTCGGAACTGGCGGAATACATAAGAGAAATTACGGAGGCTGATTTTCATTGGTTGAAGAAATCGTAAATACAAGAGAGAGGATAAACCGGATTCGGGGAGAGGTTCTCGACAGTATTGACTTAAGCCGGGATATTTCGGACGAGGAGCTTCAAAGACTGATTCACGAACAGATTCAAAAAGAGGCGAAGTCGGAATATATCCCGCTTTCCGAGAGAAACCGGATCGGGAAGGGTGTATTCAACTCTTTACGGAAACTGGATTTTATACAGGATCTGCTCGAAAACGAAGAGATTACGGAAATCATGATTAACGGACCGGACTGTATTTTTACGGAACAGTCCGGGAACGTTACAAAGCAGGACTTAAAATTCGAAAGCAGGGAAAAACTGGAGGATATGATTCAGCAGATTGTATCTTCGTGTAACCGGACCGTAAACGAAAAGGATCCCATAGCGGATGCCAGATTGGCCGACGGGTGCCGCGTGAATATCGTTCTTTCCCCTCCGGCCATGGAAGGCCCGGTGGTCACTATCCGGCGGTTTCCCAAAAAAGAAATTACGATGGCGGACTTAATCCGCTGGGGGACCATTACAAAGGAGGCCGCGGATTTCCTGCAGGCTGCCGTTAAGGCGGGCAGTAATATTTTTGTAAGCGGAGGAACCAGTTCCGGAAAAACCACCATGCTGAATGTTTTATCCGGATTCATTCCAAGGGCGCTCCGGGTGATATGCATAGAAGATTCCGCAGAATTGCGGATTAAGCATATTCCGAATCTGATCCGGCTCGAAACCAGAAATTCCACAGCGGAGGGCTGCGAGGATATCACCATTCGTGATTTGATTCGCTGTTCTCTCAGAATGCGTCCGGACAGACTGATTATCGGAGAGGTGCGCGGAGCGGAGGCCATGGATATGCTTCAGGCGTTCAATACCGGTCATGAGGGCAGTATGTCGACCGGTCATGCGAATACCGCAGAGGATATGCTTCTGCGTCTGGAAGCCATGGTACTGATGGGAACAAAGCTCCCGATCGGAGCGATAAGACGGCAGATTTCCACCGGAATCGATTTAATCGTCCACTTAAGTCGTCAGAGAAACGGTCAGAGGAGAGTTGAGGAAATTATTGAAATCCTCGGAATCTCCGGAGAGGAAATCAAAAAGAACGTTCTGTTTGCAATCAGAACGGATGCAAACGGCGAAAGCATTTTAAATAAGGTGAATGAGCCGAAGAAGGCAAAACATTCGGAAGGTTACGGGAAAGCGGAATAAACGATGAATTACGGAAAATATACATTTCGAATCGGGGAATGGGCGCTGTATTTCGTGATGTGGGCAGGAATCAGCGGACTGTTTGCTTATTTTTTCTACCGGTCGCTGCCGGCATTTGCGGTGATGCTTTTATTCTCCCCGTTATTTCTTTCCTACATGAAACAAAAGTGTGCAAAGAACCGGCGATGGAAACTGAAAATGCAGTTTGCGGATGCACTGCTCGGCCTGTCTACGGCATTGCAGTCCGGGAATTCCATAGAGAATTCGTTCCGTAAAACCAAAGAAGAGATGGAAAAACTACATGGAAAGAATTCGGATATCGCGAAGGAACTCGGCATCATCACAAAGGGTCTGGACAACAACCTGACGATTGAAGAACTTTTGAATGATTTTGCAAAGAGAAGTCATGTGGAAGAAATCGAAGACTTTGCCGATTTGTTTGCCATGGGCAAACGCTCGGGAGGAAACCTGAGGCAGGTGATGGAAAGTTGTCTGGAAACTATTTCCGAAAGTGTGGAAATGCAGCGTCAGCTTCGGATTAACTTATCGTCGAAACAATTGGAATTTCAGATTATGGGATTTGTGCCGTTCGGAATTCTGGTATATATCGGTACCACATCGGCGGGATTTTTCGACAGCCTGTATCATAACCTTTCCGGAATTCTGGTAATGAGTGGCTGCTTTATCACCTATCTGTCCGCATATTTATGGGGGATGAGAATCATTGAAGGAATCAGCGAAACATAAGTATAAACCGATAGCGCTTCTTATTGCATTGCTGGCATTGGCGGCTTTCGCGAAGGGAGTACTGACATCCTCTGTTCCGCAGTCGAGAATCAAAAGAGGAAAAGAAGCGGAGGATGACAGACAGATTGTTATGCTGGCAAAGACGAAAGAGGGAGAAGAGGAAATTTCTTTTACGGTCTCGGGAAGAAAATATTCGGAGAATGAACTGGACCGAATAAGAGAGGATTTTGACAAAGAACTCGAGGCGGCGATTTTAGGAGAGAACAAATCTTTTTCGGAGATTACTTCGTCCGTTCGTCTTCCGGATACATTGCCGGATTACCCGTTTGAAATCGAATACGATATGATTCCCGACGGTGTTTTCAGCCTCCGGGGCGAAATCGAAGAGGGCCTGGCCTTTCCGGTATCGGGAGAACTGCACGCGAAGATAACATACGACGGTTACCGAAGCGAACGGGTCATTCCGTTTACCGTGGTTTCTTCCGAAGAGAAGTTATTTACAAAGGATCTGCTTGAGGCGATAAAGAAGGCCGATGAAGAGTCCCTTGAGGAGGATTATTTTATCCTTCCGAAAGAAGTGGACGGTCGTGAGGTATCCTTTCAGACGAAAAGAAAGTTGTCGGATTTTATTCCGCTTCTTTTCATTCCGATTGCGGGAGTCATCTTCTTCCGGGGCGGGGAAATAGACAGAATGGAGAAAAACAAAAAGCGAAAGATGCAGTTTAAGGAGGCATATCCGGAGCTTGCCATGAATATTTCCATGCTGATTCAGGCGGGTTTTACGCCGAGAGGATCCCTGGAACGAATCGGGAAAAAGTATCTTTCACAGTGTGCGAGGCAGGACCGTCGGACGAATCCTCTTTATGACGAGGTGATTGTAACACTTCGTGAGATGGGAAGCGGTGTGCCGGAAAAGAGCGCATATGAGAAATTCGCAAACCGCTGTAATCTTCCGGAGATTTCCAGACTCTGTTCGCTGATGATTCGAAATATAAAGAGGGGAAGCGAAAATCTGGGAGCCGAAATCCGCGCGGAAGGTCAAAGAGCCGTTACGGCGAAGCGTGAGCTGATCCGAAAAAAAGCGGAGACTGCTTCCACCAAACTGCTTTTCCCGATGATGCTGTTTTTATTAGTCGTTATGGTTATGATTCTTTATCCCGCATTTCAATCTTTTTCATCATTTTGAAATGGCCGGTTGAAGATAAGTTTAGGAGGAAGGAGGAGAGAAAAATGATGGTTTTGAAACGTTTTCTGACGGAAGAGGACGGTCTGTCAACGGTTGAGATCATATTGATTCTGGTTGTACTGATCGGATTGGTTCTGATTTTCAAGGAAGAAATGATAAAAATTGTAGAGAGCATTTTTAAGACAATCACGAAACAGGTTAACAAAGTTTAATGGATGAGAAAAAAAAGATGATGGGAAGCAGGGAACGAAAAGGTGTCATAACCGTATATCTGACAATTACATTTGCCGTACTGATGTCACTTTTTGTCAGTGCGTATGAGGCTGCAAGAATCAGTGCATACCGCGTGATGCTCGAATGCGCTTTTCAAAGTGCCGCGTTCTCTGCTTTCGGTGAATACCATAAGGAACTGAATGAACAGTACGATTTGTTCTTTATTGATTTAAGTTATATGACCGATTCTCCGTCATTCGAAAATCTGTCTGCCAGGGTGGAGGATGAGATGAATGCGAATTTGGGAGTGCCGGAAACGAGGTTGCTGTTCGCGAGGAGTTTTTTCGGAGAGGGTTTTGCAAATGTGAGGCTGACCGATGCAAGAATGGCATCGGATTTACTCGGCAGTGTTTTGGAGAAACAGGCCGTGGAATATGTTAAAGAGAACTCATTTGCCGGGGTGGCGGAAGATCTTGTATCCCTTGTCAGGATTACGGAACAGTATGAACTGAGTGAAGAGGCTTTTGAGAAGAAGAGGGAAGAAATAAAAAAGCTGGAAGAAGAGCCCGAAAACAGAGAGCGGAAAGAAAAAGAGGATTTTAAGACAAAGACGCTTTCCGAAATCGGCTTTGAATATAATTTTGTAAATGCATTGGACGTATTGATATTGAAGATGGATACCTTTGAAGTTTCCGGCAGATTTCTGAATCCGCTTGACATTCCGTCCCTGCGGTCCTCCGTTCTGGAGTGTGATGCCGGAAATTTCGAAGAAATCAGCTACGATCCTTTGCAGGATGCATATTATACGGAATACGCGGTGCGCAAATGCGGCAATTATGCCAGACCGAAAGAGAACAGTTTCCTTACCTATGAGGCGGAATATGTTTTTGCCGGACTGCCAAATGATTCCAAAAACTTAAGCGTCACCATCCGGTGCCTGTTCTACCTCCGCACGGCAGCAGGCTATGCATCTTTAAAACAGGACAAGGACAAAAGACAGGCGGTGGAAAATGTAGCGGCCGGAATCTCGGCGCTGACTGAAATCCCGCAAAAGGCATGTGAGGAAATCATTTATCTGCTTTGGGCCGGCGGGGAAGCCACCTATGACGTACGTGATTTACTGAACGGGGAAAAGGTTTCCCTGATTAAGGATGCAGACGATTTCCATCTTTCCCTGGAGGGCGGATTAAAGAATCTTTTATCGGTCGGGACCGGACAGATTGAGAATGCGCTGGAAGACAAAAGCCGGAAGACCGGGCCGGAGGAAACGTTTCTTGGGAGTCTGACGGACAAAGAAGGCGGAATCGGACCGGACATCAAACTTTCTTACGAAGATTATTTAAGGCTGTTAATTCTGCAGACCCCGAGACAATTGCGGAATCTGAGGATGCTGGATGTGATAGAAACCGATATCCGGCAGACCGAAGGAAACGAATATTTCCGAATTGATTTCTGTCTGGATGCGGCTGTGTTTGATATTCACGCCACGGGCGGGTTCGGAATCGCGTATGAAATGAAACGACAATATTTCTACTAACCATATATGATGCGGTTTGGCACTTCCTCTTTGAGACCTCCATTTCTTTGGGGGATGAGTTACTGCAAATCTGGGAAAATCGTGTTGGGTCCTCGCTTAACCATTTCTTTAAATATATCAAAGAGGAAGGTCCAAGCCGCATCATTGCAAAGAGGGAGAAAATGAAAACCGGTTTAAGGAAAGCTTCGGTAACAATTGAATGTTCGCTGGTTCTGCCGTTATTTTTGTTTTTCTCCATAGAGGTGTTCTCGGTTTTTGATATGCTGTCCGCTTACGTCAGGATGCAGAGCGTTTTAGGCGAGGTTGCCATCGAAGCGGCAACCGTTCTTAGTCTGACGGACGAAGAACCGGATGAAGCGATGTCACTTGTAATCTCCGAAACCCTGATTCGGGAAGAGATAACAAGAAAAGCCGGTTTGAAATGGCTTGCAAAATCACCGATTATCGGCGGCGCAGCGGGATTGCACCTGTTTCGATGCGATCTGGCTACGGATCAAAAGAGCGTAAAACTGGTTCTTACCTACCGGGTAAAGCCGTGGATCAGTATCGGCAATGTCGGGAAAATGACTCTGGTGAACTCCTGTAAGGTAAATGTCTGGAAAGGATTTGAAAAGCAGGAGGATGAAAAAGCGCCGGAGGAATTCGTGTATGTGACACAGACGGGAGAAGCCTATCATCTCTATTCCGACTGCAGTTACCTGATAGCGGATTCAAAAGCGGTTTCAGGTGCAGACCTTGCGATGAAACGAAACAGAAACGGAGAAAAGTATTATGCCTGTGAATTGTGTTGCAAAGGCTTAACGCCGGACGATGGGCAGGAGTATTACGTAACACCGTGGGGAAGCCGGTTTCATGCCGATCCGGTCTGCAGGGCCCTGATAAAGAATGTTAAGGCGATACCGCAGGAGGAGATCGGATTAAGGCATCTTTGTTCCAAATGTGCAGCTCGTGCACAGGAAGAGAAAGGGGAGTAAATGGAGCTGTGGATCGATAAAATACGCATCACGCTGTGTTTTATGTTTTTACTGCTGGAAGGCTGGCAGGATAAAAAGAGAAAAAAGATTCTTCTACTCCCGGTATTCATCGTTGCTTCGGCCGGAATCGTTCTATGCTTTATGCAAAGCCCGAAAGATGTCGTTTACGCCGTAATCGGAGCCATACCGGGAGCGGTGGTTTTGCTTCTGGCATATGCAACGGGAGAGAAAATCGGATACGGAGACGGGTTTGTTCTGATGGCTTCCGGCGTGCTGCTGGGGCTTCGCATGAATCTTCTGATGCTGTTATTCGGACTTTTCTTAGCAGCAATAAACAGCGTCTGGATTTTGATTCGTAAAAAAGGAAACCGTAAGACACAGATTCCGTTTGTTCCTTTTCTTCTTCCCGGCCTTACCTTATCCATCGCATTGACCGTACAGGGGAACTGAGCGCATGACGGAAAAAAGATTATCGGAAAAAAAAGGAAGCATCACATTGGAAAGTGCCCTCATTCTGCCGGTGGTTTTGTATGTAATACTGCTGGTTTTCTGTTATCTGATGTTTTCGTATAACAAAAGTGTTTGCCGGGATGCCGCGCTTTTGGCTGCCCGACAGACGGTATACTTTGAAAACGAAACAAACCGGAAAATCGAAAGAGCGGCAGCAGACAAGTGTACGGAGGCGCTGACAGACAGGTTAATCGGGGTGAAAGACATCCGTGTAACGGTTTCAACGGGGCGTTTTCGTACGGAAGTGAAAGTAAATGCAAAAATGTGGTTTTCGGATACGGGGGTGTTGCTTGGAACGGTGCCGTTTGGAGAAATAGAGGTTACCGAGAAAGCGGAGCGGTTTCGGCCGGTTGGATTTTTATATACCGTTAAGAAAACAGAGTATTTAACAAGCTGGATAAAGGAGAGAAAAGAGAATGAATCTGACAGCGGAATACAGAAGGGACATGAACCGCAATTACCTGATTCTACCGTTAAACAGTGATTCCTATCAGGTTCGTATGCTTACAAAGAACCGCCCGGACGGGTTTCTTCCGGTGACGGAAAGAATTCGGGAAGGAGAGATGAAACTGTGTTACGACATTTCATCCCGTCAGTCGCTGGAACGTTTATATGAAAACAGAGGGATGAATCTGGACGATTTAAAAAGGCTTTTTTCGTCATGGGAAGAAGCTTCCAAAACGGCCGAGAAATATTTGCTGCCTTCGTCCTTTTTGGTTTGCGATCCTCAGTTTGTATTTCTAAATCCGTCCGACCGGAAAGCGGAATGGGTCTGTTATCCGAAGGAATCGGAGGAAAGATATCCCGAGGATGTAAAACTCCTGGCGGAGTACATCCTGGAGAAGGTGGACAGAGAAGATTCCGCGGCGGTCAAGGCGGCATATGAATTTTATAAATCGGTCAGAGAGGATACGTTTCTGCTGCCGGAAATGCTCAGGTATTTAAGAGAGATTTCCGCCAATACCGGGACGGAGGAGGAAACTCCTCCTGCAATAAGGGATATTCCTGTTTCTTCTGCGGAGAAGGAAACCGGGGAGGAAATCTGGACGGTACAAAAGAAGGAGAATCTTTTTCAGACAGTCGGACGTACCGTGAAGAGCCTGTTTTGTAAGCCGGAGACACCCACAGATAAAAAAGGCGACGGTATTTCAAAAAGGGCGTTTCCCGAATCGTCAGGAGCGGATTATTCCTGGATGGAGCAGGATAACGAGTGTTCCCAGACAGTATTGCTGTCGGAGGAAAGCGGGCAGGTGAAGGAACTCTGTTCGCTGAAAGACGGAAGGAGAATTCGCCTTGATCCGCTTCCGATTACAATCGGGAAAATGGAAAAAGAGGTGGATCTGTTTCTTGATGCTCCGGGAATTTCCCGGTTCCATGCAAAAATCTTTGAATCGGACGGTTCCGTCTGGGTGGAGGATACGAATTCAAAGAACGGAGTAACCGTAAATGAACAGCGCCTTTCGGCGTTCGAAAAGGTCCGTCTTGCCCCCGGAGACCGCGTTTATTTCGCAAGGGAGGGCTTTATCTTTCATTGATTTTTCCAATCATAACCGATATAATATCTCATACGAAGAGGTATAGGTATGAAGGAAAAGCTTTCTTCTTTTCTCTTGCTGGAAGGCTTCGTTCCCGCGACGAAGGATGGCGGGGATTTTGAAATCTATTTAAAGAAAGAAACCGGTTTTGTGACGGTTTTAATGGTATACCTGTTAAAGCCCGGAGTAACGTTTACGGGCGAGTCCTACCATGCACTGAAGAACCGGGCACTGGAACTGCTTACCGGAAATAATCTGCCGGAAATGCACACGCTTTTTCTGATTATGACGGAACGTGTAGGAGAAGCGACAGAGGCAACGGCGGAAGACCGGAACGCGTGGGTGATGGACCTTGCCGGAAATACAATGGTGATTCCCGAAGACCGCGTGGAAGACTTCTACGGAATGAAGGGAATGTTTCTTCATTTTCTGTCCAATCCCGGCGGGGCCGAGAGAGTATTAAACGAGGTCCGCAGAGAACTGAACCAGGAGATTGAGAAACAGCAGAAGATTCAGAAAAAAAATAACATAAAAGCCATCCCGTGGGTATCCGTCGGAATTGCGGTCCTCTGTTTACTGATGGGGATCCTGTCATATATTTACGGGGAACCTTTTGTGGATTATTTCAGTCTTGATCCGGTGGCGGTTTTCGAAAAGCACCAGTGGTACCGTCTGATTACATATATGTATGTGCATGCCGGCCTGTCCCACTATGTGAACAACATGGTTATGCTGTACATGGAAGGGACATCGTTAGAGAACGCATTCGGACGCTTTCGTTATGTCCTTTTGTATCATCTGCTCGGAATGATTGCGGGACTCGGTTCCCTTGCCTATAAAGTATTTATCGGCAGTGACGTTCCCTCCATAGGGGCGTCCGGTGCGATTATGGCTTTTCTGGGTGTGATTGTTTATCTGACAATCCGCAATATCCGTTCTTTCCGGGGCGGGGCATTGTATCGCATACTGGTCATGGTACTGCTTGCCTTCTACAGCGTGTACGAAGGATTCAGGACTCCGGGCGTCGACAATGCGGCACATGTGGCCGGAATGGCAGCCGGAATTATAGCCGGTATTGCATGGGATTTGATTTTGCGTTATAAAAGAAGAACAAAAAAGAATTCTGAATAAGGGGTGGCAAAGATGACGAAAGACGATTGTATTTTCTGTAAGCTTGCAAACGGAGTGTATCCGACGAATTCCATTTATGAGGATGAGAACTTCAACGTAATCCTGGATGCGGGTCCCGCAACGAGAGGACATGCACTGATTCTCCCGAAGCAGCACTATGCGAACCTTTTTGAACTTCCCGATGATGTGGCCGGAGAGGTTATGATTCTTGCCAAGAAAATGGCCACTCACATGAAAGAGAAATTAAACTGCGACGGTTTTAACCTGGTGCAGAATAACGGTCCATGCGCGGGACAGACGGTTTTCCATTTTCATTATCACCTGATTCCCCGTTATGAAAACGACGGACAGAATATGCTCTGGGAGCCGACTTCCCCCGACGAGGAAAGCCTAAAAGAGCTTTGTAAACTGCTTTCCGAGAAATAAGTTAAAGGAGCTGTCATACGATGAGCACCGATAAGACGGACAACACAAAGCCCGTGGAAGAAACAAGAGAACAGAGATTAAATGCCATGCGCAGGGAATTTCGCAAGACCGAGACCCTGTGGCTGGTTTGTTGCGGCATTTCCCTGATCGGGACTTTCGCATATCTGTTTCTGATTTATAAAATGCATCTGCTGGCAGGCTCGCCGCTAAAATATGTTTTTGTTGTGGCTTTGCTTTTGCTGGTTTTCTTCTGCATTTATTTTCTGCCCATTCTTTTAAAGAAGAACAAGAAATACAAAGCTTACTCCACCGAGTATAAGAAGGCTTTTATTAAGCCGCTTTTGGAAAGTGCCTTCGGAGAAGGTACCTATACCGGAGTGGAGAAGATGTCTTTGGACGGAATTACGGATTTTTCCCTGCTTCGTAAGGCAAAGGGAGCCATGGCCAATGACTGTGTCAGCGGTGTTTACAACCAGGTCCCTTTCTTGCGGTATGATCTGACACTTCGTTACGACAAGAAAAGCGCCACAACGGACTGCGTTTTGATTGCTACGGATATAAAGACACACTTAAAAGACGAACTTCAGATTATTCACGATAAGTTTAAAATCGGCGGTGCCGATTACGATCACCCGGAAGGATACGGGAAAGTAAGTTCCGGCAAAGACAGTTTCGATAAAAAGTTCTCCGTATATGCAAAGGATATCAAAGAAGGGGAGCGTTTTGCGAAGAAACTCAATCATGCAAAGCTTGAGAAACTCTCCCGCAAGGATCCGATTGCCGTATTTTTCGATAAAAAGAAAGTTTATCTCGTTATCAAAAGAGACAAGGACGTTATGGAGGCTCCGGTCTACCATCCCGTAAAAGAGGAGCGCTGTATCAGAGAAGCCGGGGAAGAAGTGGATATTATCAAGTCCTGGATAGATTTTTTGAAGGATTGTGTGTAAAACATGTGGAACAGTATTTTAGAGACGATTGCCGAGCTGGACATGCGGGACAAAGCCCTGTCTTACTTTACATCGTCGAAATTTATCGTCAGCATTTTTCTGCTGCTGGTAACGGCAGTTTTGCTGATTATCATCAAAAGGGCCGTTGCCGTTTTTATTAAGAAGAAGGCGAATCTTACCGGCAAACCCATAAAGGAAACGGGCCGGATCCCGACCATTGTGGAAAAGATATTAACCGGAATCGTTCTGGTGATTGCCCTGCTGTCGATTTTCCAGGTGAACGGAATCAACGTAACATCTCTGATTGCATCCCTCGGAATTGTCAGTGCCATCGTGGGTTTGTCCCTGCAGGACTACTTAAAAGATCTGATTATGGGCGCCCATATTTTCACGGATAAGTTCTTCGCGGTGGGGGACGTGGTCCGTTACAAGGGAACGGAAGGAATTGTCATATCCTTTACCACCAAGACGACGAAAATCCAGAGTATGAGCGATTTTTCCATCATCTCCATCTGTAACCGGAACATCGATGAGATTGCCAAACTGGGAGATTTTCAGAAAATCAACATTCCCCTCTCTTACGACGAGGATGTTCCGAAAGTACATAAGGTTTTAGGAGAAATCACCGAGCGCATTAAGCAGATTGAAGGCGTAAAGAGTGCGGTGTACAAGGGAACGTTCGAATTTCAGGATTCGGCAATTCTTTACAGAATCAATTATTATGTCGATCCGAAAGACAAATGGACGGTATGGTACAAGGTTATGAAGGAAGTTCAGGACAGCCTCTGGGCCGAAGGAATCAAAATTCCTTATAACCAGCTCGATGTACACAATTATACGGAAAAGTAGAACCGAAAGACAAAGAAAAGCGACTGCAGTGCAGTCGCTTCAGACTACAGACAAACCCAT
>DLBG01000092.1 GCA_002494135.1 Lachnospiraceae bacterium UBA7027 | reverse complement strand
TTGATACCGCCAAGGTTCTTCTCTAACTTGTCCCATTCCTTCTGAAGCTGTGCAACTTCCTTCTTGGGAAGAACTTCGAAGGTTCCGTCCTGGCTCATCTTTTCGATGGCTTTTAATCTTTCGATTCTGGACTGAATGGTCTTGAAGTTGGTCAGCATACCGCCGAGCCATCTTTCGTTTACGTAGTACATACCGCAACGCTCAGCTTCGGACTTGATTGCATCCTGTGCCTGCTTCTTGGTACCTACGAAAAGAATGGTTCCGCCTGCAGCTGCAATTTCGCTCATTGCGTTGTAAGCTTCGTCTACTTTACCAACGGACTTCTGTAAGTCGATAATGTAGATTCCGTTTCTCTCCGTGAAGATGTAAGGAGCCATCTTAGGGTTCCATCTCTTCGTCTGGTGTCCGAAATGAACACCTGCCTCAAGTAACTGTTTCATTGAAAGTACGCTCATTTGTTTTTCCTCCGTTTGGTTGATTTGTCCGCACGCTCCGCAGCTCTCCCGCAGTCGTTTGCGAACAGCCTCCGCATGCTTAGCGTATCACGGGAAATCACGAATTCGTCCTCTAACGCTTTCGCACCAATTCCGTATTGTCACATGCGTGTGTTTTGCGCAACATACGAATTTTAACATAAAAAAACCCCTTATGCAAGGGGTTTTTCTTGTGTTTTCGGTTAAAATCGGGCTTTGCGGCTGCTTAATGAGCACACAGTGCCTTGGCGATTTCTTCGAAGCTGGAACCTTTGGCGATTTTATGTTCGCCGACTGCAAGACGACCGGAATAACCGTTGTCGCAGAGGTATTTGTCGAATTCGGTGGCACTCTTCACAAGGCCGGCCTTTTCGCATGCTTCGGAAACGCTTTCGGAGAACTGACCGCTCTGAATCGTAATGGTTACGGTCTCACCCTTGGGCTGCTGCTGTTGTTTGGCTTCTTCTTCCGCCTTCTTCTTGGCCTCTTCTTCGGCTTTCTTTGCGGCTTCTTCTTCGGCCTTCTTCTTTGCCTCTTCCTCAGCCTTCTTCTTGGCTTCTTCTTCCTCGGCCTTCTTCTTTGCCTCTTCTTCCGCCTTCTTTGCGGCCTCTTCCTCGGCTTTCTTCTTTGCCTCTTCTTCCGCCTTTACATCTTCGGAAGTTTTAACGCTTGTTTTCTCGGATGCTTTTTCGGAAGCTTCCTCGGAGGTCTTTACACCGGGAGGTGTAATCTCCTCGGTAACCACGCCGGTCTTGCTGTCCGCTTCCTTTGCGGGATTCTCGGATGTCAGCTGTACCAATTCGGAAGTGGCCTCGGTCTGAGGAACATATCCGAGTTCTTTCGCTCTTTTGATAATCTGTTCATCGGACATACGGCCTGCGGTTGCAAATACGATTAAGGAAATGCATCCGGCAGTGAATAATCCGATTCCGATTCCGTGTAATAAATATTTCAGTTTCACTTTTTCTTCCCCTTCTTGTTCTTGGAATTATTGTTTCCCTGTTTGTTTCCGCCGTTGTTGCCGTTTCCGTTATTGCCGTTGTTGCCTTTGTTGTCGGAATCGGTTTCTTTTACGGGTTCTGCGGGAGTATCCTCGAACAGCAAATCGTCGTAGCGGTCATTCACCGGTGTGTTTTTCTTCTTTCCGCCTTTTCTGCCGGAACGATTGGACTTGTTCTGGTTATTCGTCTTGGGCTGTGCGGCTTCCGTATCGGCAGCACTGCCTTCGCCGTCCGCAATTTCAAGACCGGATAATAAGTCTCTTTCAAGCTCTTCCACCGTCTGGTTGGAGCTGTCTGTCAGGTGAAGGTCAAACGAATAATCCTGGCTGACTGCTTCTTTTGCCTTTTTCTTTGCTGCCTCGATTGCGTTTACCGCCTCACTGGGTGCAGCTTCTTTTTTGTTTTTGTTCTTTGTCTGATTCTTGTTTGCGTTATCGACAACGGGTGTTGTCTTTATGGGAGTAAAAACAATATCCTCCGCCTTTTCCTCCGTATGCTTTTCAAAGCTTACGGGTGCAGCGGCTCCCTTCTTCGGAAATGCAAATCCCGCTGCGAAAACCGCAATGCCAAGGACCATTAAAATAATCGATGCAATAATCATATTCCCCTAATCCTTTCTGATTGATCCATCGTTAACTATTTTACATAATATCCCGAAAAATGTAAACCAAATTTTCTAGATGATAAGTTCCGGATGATCGAATGCCCGGATGCTCAGTTTTCCGGACTCCGGATAAAATGCAATCGTGCGACCGTGCGATCCGCCCGTGTCTTCTGCGACAATCGGGATCCCCTCTTTTTTCAGTTTCTCCCTTACGGCATCCACGTTTGCCAGACCGACCCGCATGGCGGCCTGCTGGCTTTCAAACGCAAACATCTGCGCCCCGCCGGCGATTTTTGCTTTCAGGCGAGAACGGCTCGCCCCGGCCTCGCAAAGCTCCCTGATGAGCTCGTCGATTGCCGAGTCCGCGAATTTGTAAATATTCGAATTGTTTTTAATCTTTGTGCTGTCCGGCAGCATAATGTGTGCAAGCCCTCCGACGCCCGCAGCCGCATCCCAGATGCAGATACCGACGCAGGAACCAAGCCCCAGGGTCGTTAACCCGTCCGGAGCTTTGCACACTTTTAAGTCTGCCATTCCCACTTTAATCAATTCGTTCATCGTTTCGGTTTCGTTTATGTTTATTTCTTCGTTGGTTAAATGTTGGTGTTTCCGTGTACTTTGATGTTTCTCTGTACTTCGGTGTTTCCGTGTTTTCGGTGTTTCCGGCTGTCCGGTGTGGTTTCGGCTGTCCGGTGTGTTTCCGGATATCTTACATGCCGAGCGCTCCGAAAATCTTGTCGTAGGAATCGATGTCCGGGACAAGAATCAGGTAGCCGTCCGCTCCGCTTTGGAATTTGTTCTCGATTAAGAGCAGTTTGTCGCACATCATGCCGAATTCGATGGCCGGTACGGAAAGAATCGCGCCCGCCATGTCCACGCAAAGCGACGGTACCGAAGGAAATACGGTAAGGCCCGTTAAGGAGGATATGGCATTTAAGTAAGACGATGTGATGATATTTCCAATCTCTTTTAATGCCGAGCATTCAATCTCGCCGAGTTCCGCATTCGGGTCACGGTCCGGCTGTCCCATCAGCATGGCCACCAGGTCCGCCGCGGACTCTTTTTTGAGAAGAAACATCATGCTGCCGGTAATTGCTCCCTCAATCAGGAGATAGATTCCCGCCATAATCTGCTCTTCGCCGCCGATGGCGCCGCCCACATCCTTAAAATCAAGCAGCCGCACCTTCGGAACACTGAGTTCCACCTTGCGACCCAGCATCTGTGCCAGTGCCGAAGTGGCGTTTCCCGCTCCGATGTTGCCGATTTCCCGAAGGACATCGAAGTATTCGTTGTTATCATTGTTAAAATCTATTCTCGACATATCCTATCCTTGTCTTTCCTGTTTCTTCGGTTGTTCGTAATCCTGTACGACCTTTCCGGATTGTTTACTGCAGTTTGATTCCGAGCACCTCATACATATCAAGCAACGACACGAGGTCGTCACCGACCTTGCCGACACCGATTAAATAATTGGCGTTCACGGTCTTGGAATCTTTGTAGACCTCCTCGATATCCTCTTCGGGAATGGTCAGAACCTCCCTGACTTCGTCCACAATGATGCCGAGCTCGTCTCCGTCGATTTTCAGAATAATGATTCTGGTGAATCTTGTCTCTTCGGCTTCCTGAAGACCGAGTTTTAAACGAAGGCTCATGACCGGAACCACTTTACCGCGCAGGTTGATGACTCCTTTGATGTATTTTTCGCTCCCGGGCACGCGGGTGATGCGCTGCATTCGCACAATGTTCTCCACGATGGCGATGGAAATACCGTACCATTCCGAGCCGATTCTGATTTTTACAAATTTGGATTCTGTTTTATCCGTTGCGGGGCCTGCCATGTTGTCCCTCCTGTTCTGATTGCGAAATCCGGCCGCATTATGTTTTTTCTGCCTGCCGTTTTATGCGTTATTTTATGCTCGCCGTTTCATGCCTGCTTTTTCATGCCTGCTTTTTTATGCCTACTTTTTTATGCCTGCTTTTTATGCCCGGCGTTTTCCTCACTGATTTATCTCTTCCGTCCGTGTTACGAAATAAGTGCATTTGCATCAAGGATCAGTGCCACTTCGCCGTTTCCAAGAATCGTAGCGCCGCTAATGTATTTGCTCTTCCCGATG
>DLBG01000109.1:6565-17529 GCA_002494135.1 Lachnospiraceae bacterium UBA7027 | reverse complement strand
CAGGGCGGCGAAGGCCAGCAGCAGGGCGGCCAGGGCCAGCAGCAGGGCGGCGAAGGTCAGCAGCAGGGCGGCGAAGGTCAGCAACAGGGCGGCGAAGGCGGCCAGCAAGGTGGCGAAGGCGGCCAGCAGGGAGGCCAGGGTCAGCAACAAGGTGGCGAAGGCGGTCAGCAGGGCCAGGGCGGCGGAAACGGAAACGGCTGGTATAACGGAAGCCAGTATGCCGAGGAAGCACCCGGTGCCAAAGGCGGCGAACATGTCATGATGTTTGAAGAAGGAACCGGAACCGAAGAAAAGATTCACGGCAAGGCCAACAAAAACGGCGAGTCCGAGAAGTTTGAGTCCCCTTATTCCAAGACGCAGAAAGGCGAACAGAAAGAATACAAACAGGTCATCGGCGATTATACCGGCAGAGCATATCAAAAGATGAACCAAAGCAAGATACCGAATTCCATGAAGGAATTCATCAAAGGATATTTTTCCGGATTAAACTAAAAGGGTGAAGGAGAGGAAAAAATGATTCAGAATGAACAAGAACTGAAGGAAATGGTGGAAAAGATCAATGCTGCACAGGCTGAGATCGGAAAGGCAATTATCGGTCAGCGCGAAGTCATCAGACAGGTTTTATGGGCAATGCTTTCAGGCGGTAACGTATTACTCGAAGGTGTTCCCGGTCTTGGTAAAACACAGCTTGTAAAAGCAATTGCGGCGGTATGTTCCATGGATTTCTCCAGAATCCAGTTTACTCCGGACTTAATGCCGGCGGACGTAACCGGTACCAATTTAATCGTAAAGAAAGATGACAAGAACGAATTCCAGTTCCAGCCGGGTCCTGTTTTTGCAAACCTGGTACTTGCGGACGAGATCAACCGTGCCACTCCGAAGACGCAGTCGGCACTTCTCGAGGCCATGCAGGAGCATACTGTTACCGTAGGTAACACAACTTACCGCTTGAAAGAGCCGTTTATGGTACTTGCAACCCAGAACCCGATTGAAAACGAAGGAACCTATCCTCTTCCCGAGGCTCAGCTGGACCGTTTCCTTTTCAAAATTCAGGTGGATTTTCCTACCCTCGAAGAGTTAAAGGAAATCATGGACATTACGGTTACCAATAAATCCGTAACCTTACAGCCGATTCTTACAGGCGACGATATCATCAATACCAGAGTTGCCATTCGTGATATTCCCATGGCAGATGCCGTAACGGATTATGCACTTCGTATCGTGGTTGCCACACATCCTGAAGTGGCAGGCGCGGATGATTACGTAAAGCGTTACGTGGCATGCGGTGCATCACCCCGTGCCGGCCAGGCAATTTTCCAGGCAGCAAAGGCAAAAGCACTTCTGGAAGGCCGTTACAACGTATCCTTCGATGACATTAAGGCAGTTGCGTTCCCTGCACTGCGTCATCGTATCATTCCCGGATTCGAGGCAATGGCTGACGGCGTAAAAGTGGATGAAATTATTGCAAACATTATTGCATCCGTTCCCATGGGACAGTAAGGATACATTCGGCGGGGTAAAATATGGAACAGGCTTTTAACAGCGAATTCTATGCGAAATTAAGATCCCTTCGAATGTCCATTGCCTTGAGCAATGCTGCCGGCATGAGCGGCGGACGCAAATCCAAGGCAAAAGGTAATTCCGTGGAATTCTCGGACTTCAGAGAGTATATGCTCGGTGACGATATCCGAAGAATTGACTGGAATGCCTACGGTCGTTTTGATAAGCTCTTTATCAAACTGTTCATGGAAGAGAAGGAAGGACTTTTCCACGTGATTCTGGATGCCAGCCGCTCCATGGATTACGGAGAAAAGAACAAGGCAGTTGCGGCAAAGAGACTTGCCGGAGCACTGTCTTATATTGTGCTTGAAAACGGCGACCGTTTATTCCTGGACATTATGAAGGACGGACAGATGGAAATGCACCGCGGTATGACGGGTATGCAGGCTTTCCGCAAGTCCATCGAATTTTTGGACCGTATCGAGTTTGATGCGACGGGCGATTTTCTGTCCAGTTTAAAACGGGGTAATTTTAAACAGAGCGGAATGAGTTTCTTCATCTCCGACGGATATTGTGAGAATCTGGAAGAAGTATTCAAGTATCTTCGTTTCTGCCATCAGGAAGTGGTTTTTCTGCATGTGCTTTCTCCCGAGGAAAGAGATCCCGTATTCGAAGGTACCGTTCAGATGGTTGATTGTGAGACCGGTGCGGATATCCGTATGAGCATGAGCGGTTCCGTTCTTCGAAGTTATAAAAAAACGTATGAAGATTTTATCCGTAATATCGAGGCGACCTGCAAGAAGCATTCGGTGATTTACATTCCCATTTCTTCGGATGCGAGCGTGGATTCGCTGCTTTACGGTTCTTTGTCAAAACTTGCAACGAATAACTGATACAGTAAAGGAATAAAAGTGAAAGTATTGTATTTCTGGCCACTGGCGTTGCTTGCGCTGGTTCCCGTAATCATCTTCATGTATCTTCTCAAACAGAAGGCGGAAAAAAAGGAAGTGCCTTCGTTGTTTTTGTGGAAGGAAACCTATCATAACGTTGAAGCCAATACACCGTGGGAAAAGTTAAAGAAAAACTGGCTGATGATTCTGCAGATTATTCTTTTCCTGATTCTGATTCTGGCGCTGATGGGGCCGTATCTTCTGAATCTTGGCCGCAGCACGGATCACGTGGTGATTGTGGTGGATAACTCCGGCAGTATGAACACCGCCTACGAAGGAGAAAAAACAAGATTTGACCGCGCCGTCAGTGAAGCCGTTGACTATGTGAAAGGCTTAAAAAACGGCACGGGTATTTCAGTCATCTCCAGTTCCGATGAGGCCGTACTGGTCGTTACATCCACCGAGGATAAAGACGAAGCCGTTAAGAAAATCAAAGCCATCGAGCCTACATATAAGTCCGGAAACGCTTCAGCAGGCGTTGAAATGGTCAAAACCATGCAGTCCCAGTGGCCATCCCTTACCACGGTCTGCTTTACGGACAGCAACGTGGAGATGGAATCGTTAAACGGTTACATCGTTGATGTTTACAAAGAGAAAGAAAATATCGGAATCAATTATTTAAGTCACGGTTATTCCGGGGAGAAACTGGTCATTCTTGCCAAGGTTACCAATTACGGCAAAATGGAGAATGCAAGGGAAATCACCCTTTACGGTGACGATAAGATTCTTACTTCCCAGAGCGTTTCGTTTGCTCCGGGAGAGAGTAAAATCGTATACTTTGACAAAGTGAATTTCAAAGGCAAAGTCCTGCGTGCCGAATTAAACGGCAACGATGCTCTGGAATATGACAACGCCTGCTATGATGTCCTTTCCGAGAGCAAGCAGGTGAATGTTCTTCTGATGACGGAGAAGAATGCCTATATCGAAAAAGCTCTGGAACTGATGGAAGGAATTACGGTTACAAAATCAAATGATATTGCGTCCTTTGATTCCTTTGTAACGCAGAACTTCGATTTGTATATTTTTGACTGTATGATGCCGGCAAACTTCCCTCAACAGGGCAATGTCATCATCTTTGATGCCCCCAACAAGGATTTGTATTCTTCCAAAGGTGTTATCGACGGAGCACTGGTGGAAGCCAAGGAACATCCGGTAACCCAGTATATCGATGAGATGGATTTCGGTGCAATTGACGTTACCGCGTATGTTACGCCTGCGTGGGGAGAACCCTTCCTTACCGCGGATACGGACGAAGGAGTTCTGGATGTGGCATTCACGGGCGATCTGAACGGTCAGACCATTACGGTCTTCGGTTTCGATTTACACAATTCGGAACTTCCGCTTAAAATGGAATTTCCGCTGCTGATGTATAACATTATCAATGCCAACGTTTCCACAGGCATTTTAAAAGAAAACGTCATCAGTGTCGGCGACGGAATCCAGATTAACGGAAAGGCCGATATGAAACTGCCTTCCGTAATGAAACCGGATGAGACACAGATTGACTTGTCCGATTACCGTATCATGTACACGGGAACCGATCAGATCGGCGTTTATACGGTAAAACAGGAACTTAATTCCGTGGAGGGCGAAGAGGAAGTCTTTGCCGTAAACTTCCCTTCTTCGGAAAGTTTCGTGGAAATACTGGCTTCGGACAACCAGAACGAACAGACGGATGTAAAGAAGAGTGCATCCGCCGACCTCGATTTAAAGAACATCATCATTGTACTGATTCTGCTTTTATTAGGCGTAGAGTGGATTGCGTACTTAAGGAGATAATATGAGTATTACATTCCAGCACCCATGGGTACTTCTTGCGATTCCGGTTGTAATCGGACTTTTGATTTTCTCCATGCGGTATATGTATTCAAGAAATATGGCACAGAAAATCAGCCGTATCCTGGTACGGTTTCTTGTTGCAACGCTTTTGATTCTTGCTCTTTCCGGCATCACCTTAAAGCGGGTGGGCAAGGATGTGACAACGATTTTCTTAGTCGATGTTTCCGACTCGGTAAAAGAACGTAAAAATGATGTCACAACATTTATCAACGATGCCATCAAGACCAAGGGTCGCCATGATTACGTGGGTGTCATTGCGTTCGGCGGCGACACGAGAGTGGAGCAGTTTATCTCCAAGGACGTGAGTTTTACGGGCCTGATGACGGAGGTGGATACGCAGGCAACGAACCTTGAGGAAGCGGTCAACATCGCACTGGCACAGATGCCGGAGGATTCCGCAAAACGAATCGTATTAATTACGGACGGTAACGAAAACGAAGGAAGCTTAAACATGACGGCATCTGCCGTAATCGCTTCCGGCGTTGATTTTGAAATCAGAAAACTGGAAGAAAATGTTTCCAATGAAGTATACGTTGCGAATGTAGCGGTGCCGAAGGAAGTCGGTGTCGGAGAAAACTTCTCCATTCAGGTGGAAGTGGAAAGCAACGTGGCCTGTCCGGCCATTGTAAAATTGTATTCCGGCCGTACCTTAAAAGGTCAGCAGAAGGTGAATCTGCAAAAAGGCACCAACCAGTTTATTTTTAAGGATACCCAGTCGGACGAAGGTTTAAAAACCTATCGTGTCGTTGTGGAAGCGGAAGAAGATACGGTTTTCGTAAACAATGAATTCTCTGCATATACCAACATTGAGACCACCCTGCCGATCCTTGTGGTGGAAGGTGAAAACGGCAAGGCAAGGGAACTTCAGGGAATACTGGACAGTATCGGGAAAAAATATGATGTGGTTTCTCCGGGAACCGTTCCCACCACCATGTCAGACTTTCTGGAATACTCGGCCATCGTCTTTGTTGATGTTTACAAGGATGATTTAAGAGACGGTTTCCTTGACAATCTGGATGAATATGTACGTAATTACGGCGGCGGTTTTGTGGCAACCGGCGGACCGAACAGCTATGCGGTGGGCGGATATCGTGAGACCGTTTTGGAGGATGTGCTTCCGGTATATATGGATCCTACCGGACAGAATGAAATTCCTTCCATTGCAATTATGATGGTAATCGACCAGTCCGGTTCCATGGAAGACGGTAACGGAATCATCACGAACCTGGATCTTGCCAAGGAGTCCGCGGTGGCGGCACTCGATAATCTGCGCGTCGACAAGGACTATGTCGGCATTCTGGCATTTACCACAACCATCGACCGTGTTGTTCCTCTGGAAAAGGTCGGGGACAAGGATGCGGTAAGAGATGAAGTTTACAAACTTTCCCCCGGCGGCGGTACGAGTATTTATCCTGCCATAGCCAATGCGGCACTGGATCTTTCCAAGTGTAATGCGAAGGTGAAACATATTATTCTTCTTACCGACGGTCAGGATTCCAACACACAATATGACGATTTGATTAAAACCATCAACGGCGCAGGCATCACATTATCTACCGTATCCATCGGTGACGGAAGTAACGATGCCCTGCTTTCCATGCTTGCGGAAAGCTGCAACGGCCGTTATTTCCATACGGATTTAAATACGGACGTGCCGAGAATTTTTGCACAGGAAGTATATCTTTCTTCAAACAATTATCTGATTAACGAGGAATTCACTCCGATTGTAACCAGTTCCGATCAGATTATCCGTGATGTGGCAGCAGACGGAATGCCTGTCTTAAAGGGGTATGTGGCAACCTCCTTAAAGGAGAGAAGTATCCAGGCACTTCGTTCCCCTTACGATGATCCGATTCTGGCTTACTGGCAGTACGGTCTCGGTAAAACCGTTGCATGGACATCGGATGTTACCGGTGAGTGGTCCGGCAACTATTCCGGATGGGAGAACAATCAGCTTCTTTGGCATAATATCCTTCAGTATGTAACGGAAGACATGGGCATGGAAGGTGCTTATGTGGATGTGGAACAGCACGGTTCCAAGGCTTATATCCACTATTCCACGGAAGACTTCGGACCGAATACCCAGGTTAAGGCTACGGTTTTTGATGACGAAGGAAACGCCAAGGAAATTACACTCGATCCCACAAGACCGGGTGAATACATTGCGGAAATAGATACAAAGAATACGGGTGTTTATTCCATTAACGTACAGCAAAGCGAGGACGGTACGGTGGTCGGAAGTACCAATACGGCGGCCATTATGCAATATTCCATGGAGTACCGGTTTTATCCGAACAATACCCTGCTTGACGATTATGCAGCGGTAATAGGGGCAACATTCCTCGAAAACGCGGTAGAAGTATTCGAGAATCCTCCGGAATTCGTAAAGAACCGTTATAACCTGACAACGACACTGCTTTTGCTTACTGCGATTTTCTTCCTTTGCGATATCGCAATCCGAAGATTCCATGTGGATGTATGGCATCTTTTGGGACTTGATAAAGTACGGGCGAAAATCAATGCCAAAGCAGAGAAATTCGAAGAATACAGAAAGAATAAAGCCAGCATCGAACGCGCAAAGACGGCAAAAGAAGTGGTTGCCGGAATCGAAACCGTCGGTGCGGGTGTGGGCGACTCGGTAGCCGCAACCGCTGCCGCTTCGGAAGGCACAACAGAAAGCGCGGCGGAGGGAAAGAAAGCCAAGAAGGCGAAGAAGACCTCCAAAAAGAAAGAGGATGATGCAACCGTTACGGCAACCAGCCTCTTTGCGGAGATGAACCAGAAACGTACTTATGAAACGGCACGCAAGCAGGAAGCCATGCGTTCGGCCATGTCTGCAGCACCTCAGCAGGCACCTTATTCGCAGCCGATGCAGCAGCGTTCGATGGTTCAGCCCATGCAGCAGCGTCCGATGGGACAACCGATGCAGCAGCGCCCGATGGGACAGCCCATGCAACAACAGCGTCCGATGGGACAGCCGATGCAGCAGCGTCCGACGGTTCAGCCGATGCAACAGCGTCCCATGCCTCAGGGACAGCAAAGACCGATGCCTCAGGGACAACAGCGTCCGATGCAGAATCCGGCGGGTAACAGCTGGGTAAGCCGTGTGGCACCCGGAAACGGACAGCCTCCGTATAATCCGCAGAATCAGGGTGGTTCTTCGAATCAGACAAGGACATGGACAAGAAAGTAGGAAAAGTGTACAATTATCCTATTAAGGTTTTGTAAGGAGATTGATATACATGACGACGAACAGACCAACCGGCCGTGACGGCAGAAGACCTTCTTCTTCGCGTTCCTCCTCGGGTTACAGAAGTTCCGGTACGAAAAGGACAACCTCAGGCAGGAGTTCCTCTTCGAGAACTTCTTCCGCAGGCAGATCTTCAAAAAGCGGTTCCTATAGAAGTACCTCTTCGACAGGCAGGTCCTCGAGAAGTTCCTATTCGGGAAGCGGATCTTCAAGAAGCACATCCGGCAGAAGGCCATCCTCTTCACAGCGCGGTTACAGCAGTTCCCGTGCAGGAAGCGCATCTTCGAGGAGAAGAAGGAAAAGAAGAATTCGTCTTACTCCGCGCGCATATTTATTCTTTGCCGTGGTAATCGCATTATTCATCGGAGTGGGACTTTTGGTTTTCGGCCTGACAGCCGGAAACAAGTTTAGAAATCCGTTACGTAATATCGGCATGAAGGAAGGAGTCATTATTCCGTATACGGCACCGACTTTAATGGCGGCGGCCACACCGGAAGAGTGGCTTACGCTGGAAGCTTCCCAGAAAGGGAAAGTCGATCCGCATATTTCGTTAATCATGGTCGGTGATATGCTGATGCATTTGAATGTTACGAAGAGCGGTTTTATAGATTCCGAAGGCACACAGAAAAATTACGATCATTTATTTGCCAATATCAAGAGTGAAGTACAGGCAGCCGACATCTCCATCGTCAACCAGGAGATTATGATGGGTGGCGAGGATTTAGGCTATTCCGGTTATCCGATGTTCAATACGGCGGATGAACTGGCAGCCGCAATCAGCGATGCCGGATTCAATGTGGTACTGCATGCAACCAACCATACCATGGACAAATGGAAGAAGGGTCTTCTTCATACCATGGAAGTCTGGAAGCAGTATCCGAATGTAAAGGTTCTCGGTATCAACGAGACCGCGGAAGAACAGAATCAGGTATATGTCTATGAAAAAGACGGTATCCGCATTGCACTTTTGAACTACACATACGGCTTAAACGGCATGCCGATGCCGGATGATATGCCGTTTGCGGTAAACCTGATTGACGAGAATTTAATGGACCGTCAGATTGCGATGGCACACGAACAGGCGGATTTTGTATGCGTTCTGATTCACTGGGGAAACGAGTATCAGACCTATGCTTCCGAAGAACAGAAACGCTGGTGCAGATGGATGCTTGACCGCAAGGTAGATCTTGTCATCGGAGCACACCCTCATGTAATTCAGCCGATTGAATGGTACGAGGATGAAGCAAGCGGACACAAGATGCTTGTATACTATTCCCTCGGAAACTATGTAACCGGAACACGTGCCACCAAGCCCGGAACCGGGGAACAGGTTATCGGCGGAATGGCCAAGGTAGAGATTACCAGAGACGATTCCGGCAAAGTCGTAATCGAGAACTACGGTGTGGAACCTACCATTGCACATATTGATGTCAACGGCGGTTATCAGAAGATTTACGTCAAGTTCTTAAAGGATTACACGGACGAAGAGATCAGAAATAACATTCTGTCCAGAAATGATCCCCTCTTCTCCATGAAGATGTGTAAGGATCTCTGCCGTAAGGTATGGGGTGACCTTTATCAGGGCGATTAAGTAAAATATTGACAGCGTAAACAAACAACATTATAATATCTAAAGTCACGGGAGTGCTTAAGGAATTAGGCTGAGAGACAGTTATACCGCTGTCAATCCTATGGGTTAACCCAGTACCTGATCCGGATAATGCCGGCGTAGGGAGATTGATTGAAAAAGACAATGGGCGCTTCTCGTGATGAGAAGCGCTTTATATTTTTGGAGGAAAAATCATGGAAAAAATCAATGCCAATGTGGCTATTCAGGTTCTGCCGTCCGTACTGGAGGATGAGGAAATCGTCCGTGTGGTGGATGAAGTTATCGACTATATCAAAAGCACCGGAGTGGAGTATTATGTAGGACCGTGTGAAACCGCAATGGAAGGAGACTACGAGGAACTGATGGAAATCGTAAAGCAGTGCCAGTACATTGCCATCAAAGCCGGTGCACCTTCCGTTATGAGCTATGTAAAAATCACTTACAAGCCGGAAGGCGAGAAACTGACGATTGAAAGAAAGACAGCGAAACATCACAAGCATGATTTGGCAAAAGCATTAAAGAATAAGACAGCGTGAAAAAGAAAAACGGAAAAGAAAATCTGATACCGATTGCAGTCGTTCTGGCAGTACTTCTTATCTGGCAGCTTGTATGCACATTAAAACTGGTACCGTCCTTCATGCTGCCTTCACCCGTTGATGTGGGGAAAGCCCTCGTCAGCGATTTTCCGCTTTTGATGCATCATGCGGGGGTAACACTTTTGGAGGCCGGACTCGGGCTCTTATTCGGCGTTTTACTGGGTTTTGGATGCGCAGCCGTTATGGATGCCTTCCCCATCGTAAAAAAAGCCTTATATCCGATTCTGGTGCTTACACAGACAATTCCGCCGGTGGCTCTGGCTCCGCTTTTGATTCTGTGGTTCTCCTACGGAATTGTTCCGAAGGTAATTCTGGTTGTGCTGGTGGCCTTCTTTCCGATGGCCGTGGGACTTTTGCAGGGGTTTGAATCCGCGGACCCGGACATGATCCGGCTTATGAAATCCATGAATGCCAGCCGCTGGCAGATTTTTACACATGTCAAATTTCCGAGCGCATTGGGAGAATTTTTCTCGGGACTGCGTATCGCCGTATCCTATTCGGTTGTCGGTGCGGTTATTGCGGAATGGCTCGGCGGATTCGTAGGACTGGGTGTCTATATGACACGCGTTAAAAAGTCCTTATCCTATGATAAAATGTTTGCCGTCATCGTACTGGTTTCGGCACTCAGTCTCTTACTGATGGCACTTGTGAAGATTATTCAGAAATATGCAATGCCGTGGGAAAAAAGAAAATAAAATTATAAGGGAGAATAAATCTATGAAAAAGTTGTTTAAGAAAATCATGGCCGTAACCACGGTCGCAGTTCTGGGAGTATCCCTGGCTGCATGTACGCCGGAGTCTCCGGCTCTTGATCCGGTAGAAGATATCACGCTGGTTCTGGACTGGACTCCAAACACCAACCATACCGGTTTCTATGTGGCACTGGAAAAGGGTTATTTTGCGGAAGAGGGGTTAAACGTAACCATCGTTCAGCCGCCCGAAGACGGAGCAACCGCCATGGTAGCAAGTGGCAAAGCCCAGTTCGGAATCGATTTCCAGGATTATCTGCCTCCTGTATTCACGGCAGAAGAGGAAGTTCCCGTAGTAGCGGTGGCAGCACTCCTTCAGCACAACACCTCCGGTATCATTTCCTTAAAAGAGGACGGAATCGATTCTCCGAAGGGAATGGAAGGTAAGAATTATGCAACCTGGGATCTGCCCGTGGAAAAAGCAATGCTTCAGAATATTGTGGAAGCGGACGGAGGAGATTTTTCCAAAGT
>DLBG01000109.1:5109-6447 GCA_002494135.1 Lachnospiraceae bacterium UBA7027 | reverse complement strand
ATCTGGGTATACTACGCATGGGGCGGAATCTCCTGCGAACTTGCCGGTCTGGATACGAACATGTTCTATTTTAAGGACATTACACCGGAATTTGACTATTACAGCCCTGTCATCATTGCCAATACGAATTATCTGGATTCCAATCCCAAGGCTGCAGCAGGCTTCTTAAATGCCTGCAAAAGAGGGTATGAATATGCCGTTGAGAATCCGGATGATGCAGCGGAAATTCTCTGCAAACAGGTGCCGGAACTTGACAAAGACCTTGTAAAAGCCAGCCAGGAATGGATTTCGGGACAGTATAAGGCAGAAGTGGATCGCTGGGGTTACATTGATCCGGCCAGATGGAATGCTTTCTTTAAATGGTTATACGATAACGGCCTGACGGAGGAAATTCCTGAAAATTATGGATTTACCAACGATTATCTGCCTAAGTAAAATGAAAAAACGGAACGGTTTCCTGTAAGGTGTCATGGAAAAAAACGAAATCTTAATCGGAGAGCACATCTTTAAAACATATGGGGAAAAGACGATATTGAACGATATCTCCTTTTCTCTGAAAGAGGGCGAACTGTTAAGTCTGCTCGGAGTCAGCGGTGTCGGAAAAACAACGCTTTTTAACGTGCTCTCCGGTCTTTCGAAACCGGACAGCGGAGAAGTGCTTTTGCGAAAAGACGACGCAGCAGGGGATGATGCATATTTAAAAATCACCGGGAAAACGGGTTATTTAAGTTACATGCTCCAAAAAGATTTGCTTCTGCCGCATAAGCACGTCATTGACAATGTGGCGCTGCCTCTTGTTTTAAAGGGCGTTCGAAAGAAAGAGGCAAGACAAAAGGCGGCAGAACATTTTAAACAGTTCGGACTGGAGGGGTGTGAGTATAAATATCCCTCCGAATTATCCGGCGGAATGCGACAGCGTGCTGCCTTTCTTCGCACGTATCTTTGCGGAAACCGTGTGGTTTTGCTCGACGAACCCTTTTCGGCACTTGATACCATTACCAAAGCTGCCATGCAGGAATGGTTTTTGCAGGTTATGAGTGAACTGAATCTTTCGGCAGTCTTTATTACGCATGATATCGATGAAGCGATTCTGCTTTCGGACCGCATCTATATGATGATGGGTTCTCCGGCAAAGCTGACGAAGGAAATGACGATCGATAAAAAGAAGCCGCGAAGCCAGGCATTTACGCTGACGGACGAGTTTTTGGAATATAAAAAAGAAATCCGAAGTCAGTTATTTATCGATCAGATAGCTTTTTCTTGACAAGAAAGCAACGTTGCGATACAATATCTTTTGCGCGTAAGCGAAATAGAGTGTGCGTTTAGCTCAGCTGGATA
>DLBG01000109.1:0-5024 GCA_002494135.1 Lachnospiraceae bacterium UBA7027 | reverse complement strand
AGGTCGGGGGTTCGAATCCTCTAACGCACGGCTTAAGAAAAAGGCAGGACATTGAGTCCTGCCTTTTTCGCAAAATTAAATTTTTTTTATTTTTGCGAATCAGAAAGCCATCTTGCAATATCAATAATTCTTATTCCTTCGTGCTGACTTTCTTCATGTTTTGTCCGGGCAATCAGCAACTTCGGATAAGCATCCTTAATACTTAAAAGCGATGAAACCTCACGCTTAAAAGTATCCTCTCTGGATATATCATCAGATACCTGAATGTAGACCTTTTCGCCTTCTTTTATTGCAACAAAATCCACCTCTTTTTCATATAGCTTGCCTATATATACTTCGTAACCGCGTCTGAGAAGCTCTATTGCAACTATGTTCTCATATAGGTGTCCATAATCAGCATTTTTTGTTCCTATTTCAGAAAATCGGAAAGCTAAATCAGACAAATAGTATTTTTTATCTGACTCCAGATATCTTTTCCCTTTTATGTCATAGCGCCGGATCGGATAAAAAAGGAAAGACCGGCAGAAGTAATTCATATATGCACCTACAGTCTTGTCATTCGTCTTGTAGGTGCCGGAAGTCAGTTTGGAAGCCACATTTCTTATCGAAGTCTGATTACCCACGTTGTCCATAAGATAGTTTCCAATCATTATCAAAAGATCTTCGTTTTCTATCTTGAATTTTCTAACAATGTCCTTTGTAATAGTGGTCCTGTAGATGCCATTAACATATTGTCTGGCATCTTCCTCCGTTTTATAAAGATACGAACCGGCCATTCCGCCTTTTTTTACATAAGAATCAAAGGCTTCATCTATATCATTTGACGGATAATACATAAGATATTCCTTAAATGAAAATGGATATAAGCTTATTTCATAAACCCTTCCGCCGAACAACGTAGCCAAATCACTTGATAAAAGAAATTTTAATTATATTTTATTTTGCAATTTTAATCAATTCTAAAATTTGCGAAGCGAAAAGTTTCTATAAGTTGTCTTCAGAAAACGCATTTCCAAGGTCAGTAAGCCATTCTGAAAAGGATACGGTATCATAAGTTTGTGCGCTTATCTGTGCACTAGGCTTTTTGAAGCAAAGAAAACCCTGCGTTAATGATGCTTTATGGGAAGGTGGCCATGCCGGACGTTGACCATATGCTAACAGCGTTTTATAATTAGACGATGAAGCAAGGCAGGAAGTAATTGAAATAATGGATATAAAACGTAAGACACATGCAGATCCGAAGAGAGTAAAGGATATTAAAAACATTAAGGGTTGGTAAGAATTCAACCGGTGTAATCGTGAAGTCGCAAATTGCGACTTCACGGAAAGGATGTTATATTTGCAAGTGGGAATTTTATCGAATGAACAGTAAACCAAAGAAAAAAATCACACGAATTATAATAATATGCGTATCCGTTGTTTTTTTTGTCGGTTGTAGACCAGGGGTCACAAAAAAGACCTATGAGAATGCGGTTCGTGATGCATTTATGTTCAAATATGGGCAAGCAGTAGATATAGTAAATTTTAAAATTGAAAACGGAAGAAACATAGCCTTAGTACAATTATGCGATGATCGAGATCTTTATATTCATATAAGTACCGATGAACATAATGAGGATTTACAAGATGACTATGCACTGGCATATTTAGAACATATCATAGAAAAGGATATAGATTCTAACGTCCATTATTATTACTCGAATTATTATGTTCATGTGGAAATTCAGGGATTGAAGCGTTTCCCGCCGGATGTTGACTTTCGTGAATTATCATTGGATGAATTAATGGACTATGTGGATGAGGAAGGGAGTATTGATATATTTTTTTATATAGATAATGCATCCTTGTCGAGTGCATTTCCATTAAAGGATAATAAAGGATTTGTTAATGATTCTGTTGTTTCAAAAAAATGTACAACTATTCAAACGATTCTGACGAGTACCGATGAGTTAGAGGAAATAAGAGATAAGTATCAATATGAGTAAGGAACTATTATTATGATTGAAAAAGCGCCATATCCATAATACGGATATGGCGCTTTTTTCAATAGATTCCCATTGGACTGCAATGGTATAATTCAGGAACTCCTCTTTTACCGAAAAAATACCCAAACCACACACAAACATTACATTCTTATCCTATAATCAAAACATACAGATCTGTAAGGAGACGGAAAATGAATAGTAAAATTCTTTTGGTTGAAGATGATGACAAAATCCGTAAGATTCTATGCGAATATTTTACTGCGAAATCCGAGGGGAGCATGGAGATTACCGATGTATCTTCCGGTGAAGACGGGCTGGAGTTCATCCGTCAGAGAGATTTTAATCTGGTTCTTTTGGATGTTATGCTTCCGGGGATGGATGGTTTTACTTTGTGCAGGAAAATTCGGAAACTGACAGATGTTCCAATCATCTTTCTAACGGCCAAAAATGCAGAGGAAGACCGGCTATATGGATATGAAATAGGGTGTGATGATTATATCTGCAAGCCATTTTCTTTTGCAGAATTATATGCGAAAGTATCTGTCCTTTTAAAGAGGACAAGTAAGTCGGATGACAGACAAATGCTTACCTGTGGAAAAATAACACTGAACCCGATGACATTAGAACTAAGGGTAGACGGGAAAGAAGTGGAACTGACCCCGAAGGAGTTTGAAATACTGGTTTTTTTACTGCAGCACAAGGGATGGGTAGTGACAAGAGAAACCCTGTTAAACCGAATTTGGGGCGAATATGCATATGTTGAAACCCGTGTTGTAGATAATCATGTTAAAAATCTGAGAAAAGCACTTGGAGAAGCGGGAAAACAGATAAAAACAGTAATTTCCAAGGGGTATAAACTTACGGAATGATGTAGTGCGGTAAGCGGAATGCGAAGAGGGTGAAAAAATGAAGAAGAAACGAAAACCGATGAAGATAGGTATTATGCTACTTATAAGTATTTCTATTTCAATAGTACTTTGTGTTGTTATTGGAATTGGTTTTTTTAATATGAATTACCGGAATTGGTGCCGGAGTTATAAGAAAGTCGTTGAAAAAAGAACGGAAGAACTTGTTCAACGAATAAATGATATTTACAATACCGATAATATCAAAAATGTTCATAATATGATTTGCCGTTATATTGCAGGGGATTCCACTTCTTTTGGTGAACCGGTTCAGTTTTATGCGTGTTTGAAAGATCGTGAAACAGGAGAAATTGTGGCGGATTCCAAGGAGAGAGTATATATGGCTGTTCCGGATTCGGAAGCGGAGCAAAAGCAGGATGATTATCTTCTGATGAGCTATATTTATATCAATGAGGATGCTGAATTCATTTCCTGGGTTAAGGGCTGCATGGATGAATGGACAGCGAGAAATGATTCATCGGAGTATACGATTCCGCCGGTGAGATTAGAAACCACAAAATATGATATTGTTGATGATGGTTATTTTATTCCGTACGAAGTGACTGCATATGAAGAAGATTCTGCAGGTGTTCAGAAAGTTTTAGGATGCTATTGTGTTCCAAATATAGAAACAGAAGAAATCGAGAAAATGGAAGAGAAAGAAAAACAATTCCTGATTTTCTACGGAAGTGATACGAATGCGGATGATTATCCACAGATTACCTCCAGGCAGGATCTGCTAGATTCTTCCGACATTATCGGCTGGTCAACTTTAAGTAGTTATCAGTATCCCAAACTGGTTCAGGAGTACTCTCAACGAAGCAGGTATTTTTGGCAGGGGGATTATATGTGTATTCGAAGAATTCCTTTTGCTATGGCTATGAGAGAAAGCAAACCTTATGTTTACACTTTTATTAGTGACAAAGAGAGCGAAGGAGTAGTTATTCAGGACGTACAGGTGGGAGTGGGCACTAAGGATTATGTCCTTGAATACTATTTGAAGTCTAATTATTGGGAGGAATTCGGAAAAGAATTATTGCCTAAAGCATTTGTAATCGCCGGGATCGTAGTTCTGATTTCTATCGTTTTGACTATTTTGCAATATCACATAAAAATGTCAAAATATGAGAAAGAAATGTATCGAAAAACATTAATGGATTCCATGTCTCATGATTTGAAGTCTCCGTTAACGGCGCTCAGGGGATATGCGGAAAGCCTGAAGGAAAATTTAAATGAGGGAAAGCGTGAATCCTATGTAGACGCGATCATTGACAGTTCCGCATATATAGACCGACTGATTAACGGAAATATGGAACTGCTTCGTCTGGAAGACTTGCAGTTTGTGAGAAAAAAAGAAATGACAGATTTTATTCCTGTCGTGGAGGAATTGTTTGAAAAATACAGACCGTGTCTGGAAGAGAAAAAAGTGCTGGTTTCCATCACAGGGAACTATACTAAGAATGTCAATAAGGATTTAATTGGGAACGCATTGGAGAACCTGGTTTCAAATGCGGTCAATAATGTAGATGATAATGGCAGAATTATCGTAAGTGCTCGGGAGAATGATTTTACCATTTCCAATACAACGAAAGATTTACCGAAAAAGAGACCGGAGGAATTGTGGAATCCTTTTGTGAAAGGAAGCGATTCCAGAACGAACGAAACCGGTAGCGGAATCGGACTTGCTATTGCCAAACGTATATTTGACATACATAAGATTAAAGCAAAAATAGAATATGAGGACACACAGGAGAAACTCTTTAAAGTACATTTGTCATAGTTAATTATATTTATAAAGAATATGCGGCCGCATTTAAGCGACCGCATATTGTTTATCAGAATCTAAGTGCCAGCATGTAATCCCAGTGTTCATTGAATTACCTGTAATTGAAAAATTATTACACCAGCTTATAGCCACAGTTAGCACAGAAATTGCCGGATGTACCGGTAGGGGTTCCGCATTCCGGACAGAATTTGGGACGGGAATGCCGGATTCCGGATTGCGCAGGTACTATAGCCGGTGTGGGGGAAATGGGGCTATCATCTGTTATACTATGCTTTTGCAGTTCTTCAACAGTAACGATTTTATTCTCCTTCATCATCAGATTTCTGCTGGCTTCAATATATTTATTTT
>DLBG01000095.1:7657-10524 GCA_002494135.1 Lachnospiraceae bacterium UBA7027 | reverse complement strand
GCAGAAAGCCAAATTCATCTACGGTGTACTTGAGAAGCCTTTCCGTAACTACTATGAGAAGGCAGACCGTATGAAGGGCATGACCGGTGAGAACTTAATGATCATGCTTGAGAGCAGACTTGACAACGTGGTATTCCGCGCAGGTTTCGCAAGAACCAGAAGAGAAGCTCGTCAGATGGTAGACCACAAGTTCTTTACCGTAAACGGCAACAAGATTAACATTCCTTCCTACTTAATCAAGGCAGGCGATGTAATCGAAGTTGTAGAGAAAGAGCGTTCCACACAGCGTATCAAAGATGTTTTCGAGACCACGAACGGAAGACTTGTTCCCGGATGGCTTGAGGCAGATCAGGAAGCATTTAAAGTACAGGTTAAGGCTCTTCCCACCAGAGAAGAAATTGATGTACCCGTAAATGAGATGTTGATCGTCGAGTTGTATTCCAAGTAATTAATAGCAAAACATTCAAAAGGAGGAACCTGCGATGTTAGCATTTGATTTTGACAGCCCGAATATTGAAATCGCCGAGTTATCCCAGGACGGCAAGTACGGCAAATTTGTTGTTGAGCCGCTTGAGAGAGGATACGGAATCACTTTGGGAAATTCCCTTAGAAGAATTATGCTTGCTTCTTTACCCGGAGCAGCAGTAAGTCAGGTTAAAATTGAGGGTGTTTTGCATGAGTTCAGCTCCATTCCCGGTGTAAAAGAGGATGTGACTGAAATCATCATGAACATAAAGAATCTGGCAATCAAGGACGCAAGCGAGTCCGATGAGCCGAAGAGAGCATATATCGAATTCGAGGGCGAAGGCGTTGTTAAGGCATCCGATATCCATGTGGATTCCGACATCACCATTATGAACCCGGATCAGATTATCGCTACTTTAAGCGGCGGAAAGAATACCAGACTCTATATGGAAATGCTCATTACCAAGGGCAGAGGTTATGTAAGTTCTGACAAGAACAAGGGTGAGAATCTTCCTGTCGGCAACATTGCCGTAGATTCCATCTACACCCCGGTTGAAAGAGTAAATATGAACGTTGAGAATACCCGTGTCGGCCAGATGACCGATTACGACAAGTTAACGCTTGAGGTATACACCAACGGAACCATCGATCCCGAGGAAGCAGTAAGCCTTGCAGCCAAGGTTTTAAGTGAGCATCTGAAACTCTTCATCAATCTTTCCGAAAGCGGCAGAGATGCTGTTGTTATGAACGAGAAGGAAGATGACGAGAAGGAAAAAGTTCTCGTTATGAGCATTGACGAACTGGAGCTTTCCGTTCGTTCCTACAACTGCTTAAAGAGAGCAAATATCAACACCGTGGAAGAGTTAATCTCCAAGACACAGGATGATATGATGAAAGTACGTAACCTTGGACGCAAGTCCCTGGATGAAGTTGTAGCCAAACTCAATGAGTTAGGTTTATCCTTCAAAGCAGGCGACGAGGTTTAAGGAAATCATTGCGGTAAGTCCAAAGAGCACGCAAACCCATTACATGCCTATGGTCCGGGGTAAGTCCGAAGGCGCCCGGGTCGGAAAAAGAAATCAGGGAGGAAAATTGACATGGCAATGTACAGAAAATTAGGAAGAACATCCAGCCAGAGAAAGGCACTTCTTCGCAACCAGATTACCGCTTTGCTTTACAGAGGAAGAATCACCACGACCGAAGCAAAGGCTAAGGAAATCCGTAAGGGTGCAGAAGCACTGATTACTCTTGCAAAGAAAGAAAAAGACAACTTTGAAACCGTAACCGTTACCGCTAAGGTTGCCCGCAAGGACAAAGACGGCAAGAGAGTAAAAGAAGTAAAAGACGGAAAGAAAGTTACCGTTTACGATGAAGTTCAGAAAGAAATTAAGAAGGATCTTCCTTCCAGACTTCATGCAAGACGTCAGATGTTAAAGGTATTAAATCCCGTTGTGGAAGTACCCGATACTCAGGCAGGCAAGAAGCGTAACACCAAGAAGGTGGATATGTGCGAAAAGCTTTTCAACGATATCGCACCGAAGTATGCAGAGCGTAACGGTGGTTACACCAGAATTATCAAAGTTGGTCCCCGTAAGGGTGACGGCGCTATGATGGTTGTAATCGAGCTTGTATAAGCCGGATTTGTGATTTTTAACAAAGAATCACAGAACCATTCGTTAGAATTGCATAGTTTATAAAGAAAATATAAAAAATACTCCTATTTTCGCGAAAAATAGATTATAATCGGGAATAGGAGTTTTTTTATTGCTTAAAATCGATAAGAATACTTATAATCCAAATAAAAAAGGGGAGGTTTTCAAATGAATTTTGAAGAGTTGGTTGCTTATGCAAAAGAGAGAAATTGCTCCGATATTCATATCACTGTCGGAACAAACGTAGCAATCAGACGTTACGGTACACTGGAAATCCTGGATCCCGCACCTACTGCGGAAGAGTCCAGAAACATGATTTTCTCCGTACTGGAGCAGAGCGAGGTTGACGAGGTTTTATCCGGAAAGGATATCGACGTCGGTGTTATGCTTCGTGACGAGACCCGTATCCGTGTAAACGTTTATCATCAGAGAAACAACATTGCGGCATCCATCCGTATTCTGAATCAGTATATTCCCACCTTCGAGGAATTGGGACTTCCTCCCGTTATCGAAGATATTGCACAGAAGCCCCGCGGACTTGTGCTTGTAACCGGTCCTACCGGTTCCGGTAAGTCCACGACCCTGGCTTCCATGGTAGAGTATATCAATAACAAATATCCCTGCCACATCATGACCATCGAGGATCCTATCGAGTACGTATATCCTCATAAGAAAGCCATGATCCATCAGCGCGAGGTAGGACGTGACGTTGAGAGCTTCCATACCGCTCTTCGTTCCGTACTTCGTGAA
>DLBG01000095.1:0-7630 GCA_002494135.1 Lachnospiraceae bacterium UBA7027 | reverse complement strand
TAAGGATGTTGAGAGCTTCTCAGGTGCTCTTCGTTCAGCACTTCGTGAAGACCCCGATATCATCCTCGTAGGTGAAATGAGAGACTATGAGACGATTTCCGCAGCGATTACCGCCGCAGAGACCGGTCACCTGGTTCTTTCCACCCTGCATACAACTTCAGCGGCTCAGACCGTAGAACGTATCATCGATGCCTGCCCCGCAGACGCACAGGAGCAGATCCGTGCCCAGTTCGTTAACGTTATCCAGGCTGTATTCTCCCAGCAGCTTCTTCCTTTGGCAGACGGCCAGGGTCGTGTAGTTGCTACCGAGACCATGATTGCAAACTACGCAATCAAGAACCTGATTGCAGAACAGAAGACCAACCAGATCAACTCTGCAATTCAGTCCGGCCGTGCGCAGGGTATGAAGACCATGAATGACGACCTTGCATCTTTGGTAAGAAGAGGACTCATCGAAAGATCCGATGCTTTGGCAGTATCTCCCGATCCGGTTTCCCTTTCCAAGGCTCTGTAATTACAAATCGAAAACAAAAAATGCAAAGGCTTCCGAGGATATTCGGAAGCCTTTCTTTCTGTGACGAAAAGTCTTGCCGCACAGACAGAAAGCCCCGACACTTAGTCTTGCCGCGAGGCCACTTTGGGAGTATGATAAAATAGATTACGAGTGGGCTTTGGTTTGGGAGAAAAGCACTTGAAAGGAATCGACCGTTTCACAATTAAATGGGTGGCAATGATCAGCATGCTCATTGATCACGTAGCTTCCGGCCTGGTTCACAAAGATACCGTGGCGGGGCAGGCGGTAGGGATTTGCTTTAACACGATCGGAAGAATGGCTTTCCCGCTTTTTGTGTATCTTTTAGTGGACGGTTTTACCAGAACAAAGTCAAAACCAAAGTTTTTCTTAAGGCTTTTGCTCTTTGCCGTGATTTCGGAGGTGCCGTTTGATTTAATGAGCAGCGGCAGAATTCTGAATATCGGTTATCAGAACGTCATGTGGACGCTGCTGTTTGGATTTGCATTTATGTGGGCTACGCAGCTGGTGCTTGAAGATAAGTTCTTTGACGGCGTCCGCGGAATCGCTTTGGTGATTCCGGTACTTGTCGGGGCGTTGTTCCTTCTTTGCGGATACGCATTCAGGACGGACTACAGCCTGTACGGTGTGCTGTGCGTGATTGTGCAGTATATCTTTGTGTTTATTTCGAAGAAGAAGCCGGTAATCGCCCATATCCGGACGGATGTTTTAGGATTATTTTTCGTAATTCTGATTCTGACGGTGATGAACCATTCGGAGATTTTTGCGGCACCGGCACTGCTTTTGGTGATGAATTATTACAGAAAAGCGGATAAGAAAATGCCCAAATGGATCGGGTATGCATTCTATCCGGCTCATATGCTGATGATAGGACTTCTCTCTATCGGACTGTACCGATGGACCGGCGGACTGATCGGGAAGACTTTTCATGTGATGTAAACGGCACACAGCAGAAAGAATGGAATATGGACGAAAGAATAGTAGACATCGACCAAATTACATATGAATATAACCGGCTGGATGAAGAAGGCAACGTGGAAGGAACCACAAAAGCCTTAAAGGGTGTTTCCGTCAGTGCAAAGCGCGGAGAGTTTATTACCATTCTCGGTGCCAACGGCTCGGGTAAATCCACACTCGCAAAACATATCAATGCCCTCCTGTTTCCGACGGAAGGAACCGTCACGGTGGATGGCAATAATACGGCGGATGAGGATAAAATCCTTGAAATCCGTCAGTGCGCGGGTATGATTTTTCAAAATCCGGACAATCAGATTATCGGATCCATAGTGGAAGAAGACGTGGCCTTCGGACCGGAGAACATGGGAGTAGAATCGAAGGAAATCCGCGACCGCGTGGATGAGAGTTTAAAAGCCGTCGGCATGTATGAATTCAGGGAAGCATCCCCGAATAAACTTTCCGGCGGACAGAAGCAGCGGGTATCCATAGCAGGTGTTCTGGCCATGCATCCGAAATGTATCATCATGGACGAACCAACCGCCATGCTCGATCCACAGGGACGCCGCGAGGTCATTCGGGCCGCGAGAGCCTTAAATGACGTGGAAGGCATTACGATTATTCTGATTACGCATTATATGGAAGAGGCAGTCTATTCCGACCGTATCTATGTGATGGACAGCGGAAACGTGGTGATGGAAGGTTCCCCGAAGGAGATTTTTTCAAAGCCGGAGGAACTGAAAAAACACAGGCTGACCATCCCGCAGGTAACGCAGGTGGCAATCGCCTTAAAAGAAGCCGGTCTGAATCTGCCGGACGGAATTTTAAGCCGTAAGGAGCTTGTGGCGGAACTTATGAAACTTAAAGAATGCAGACACCCTGACGGACTAAAGATCAGACTTACAGACAAAGTGAGAGAAACACGGAATGAACTTAGAGACTAAAAATCTCACATATGAATACGACGCGGGAACGACGCAGGCCGTGCGCGCGGTGGATGATATCAGCATAAGCATCCCGTCGGGGCAGTTTGTGGGTATTGTCGGCCATACGGGAAGCGGTAAAACCACTTTTGTACAGCTTCTGGACGGCCTTTTGAAGCCTTCCTCCGGCAGTGTATATCTGGACGGAGAGGATATCAACGAAAAAAAGTACGACCGCAAATCTATGCGTGCCGCAATGGGAATCGTGTTCCAGTATCCCGAATACCAGCTTTTTGAAACCACGGTTTTAAAAGATGTCTGCTTTGGCCCCCTAAACATGGGACTGAGTCAGGATGAGGCCACGAAGTATGCAAAGGAAGCGCTTTTGAAACTCGGAATGCAGGAGGACTCTTACGGGGCTTCTCCGTTTGAACTGTCTGGCGGACAGAAGCGGAGAGTTGCCATAGCGGGTGTTCTTGCCATGAATCCGAAGATTCTGATTCTGGACGAGCCGACGGCAGGTCTGGATCCCGAAGGAAGGGATGAAGTGCTGGGGCTTTTAAAGAAACTGAACGAAAGCGGAATGACCGTGATCCTGGTTTCCCACAGCATGGAAGACGTGGCGAAATATGTGGGGCGGATTATTGTAATAAACGACGGAAAAGTGTTTCTGGACGGTGACGGGAAAGAAGTGTTCTCACACGTAAAACAACTCGAGGAAATCGGCCTTGCCGCACCGGAAGTTGCCTATCTGATGCAGGCCGTTCATGATGCCGGTATTCCGGTTTCGACCAATATAACGACCGTGGAGGAGGCCGCTTCGGAAATCCTCTTGAAATTTCAAACATAGGAAAGACTGAAACTTTGATTTTATGTTAAAAGATATCACACTGGGCCAGTATTACAGGGCAGATTCCGTCATCCACCGGATGGATGCGAGAACGAAAATCGTCGGAACCGTCCTTTACATGGTATCCCTCTTTATCTTTAACAATTGCATATGCTATGCACTTGCGGCAATCTTCCTGATTACAGTCATGGCTCTTTCAAAAATACCGCCGAAGTTTATGTTCCGCGGTATGAAATCCATACTTTTTCTTCTGCTGTTTACGGTGTTTTACAATATTTTCCTCGGTACGGGAACGGTAATTGTAAAATTCTGGGTGTTTCAGGTGACATACGAAGGTATCGTGAATGCATTTTACATGCTTGTCCGACTCTTTATGCTGTATGTGGGATCTTCACTGATGACGCTGACCACAACGCCGAATCAGTTGACGGACGGACTGGAAAGTTTATTCAAACCGCTGAAGATTTTCCGCATTCCGGTGCATGAGATGGCCATGATGATGTCCATTGCCCTGCGCTTTATTCCGATTCTCATGGAGGAAACGGACCGTATCATGAAGGCGCAGATTGCAAGAGGAGCCGATCTGGAAAGCAGGCAGATTTCAAAACGAATAAAGAGTCTGATTCCGATTCTGGTCCCGCTTTTTGTGTCGGCCTTTCGGAGAGCCGGAGATCTGGCTCTGGCGATGGAAGCGAGGTGCTATCACGGCGGAGACGGCAGAACCAGGATGAAGGAAATGAAATTCGCAGGACGCGACGTGGCGGCCTGGTTTGTCATCGCGGGATATTTCGGTGCGGTGATTTTCTGCGGCATATATTTTAAAGGTTTTACAGATTATCTGGTGGCCGAGTTGCAGACGGGACTGGAACTCATTGTTGCATTCGTGAAAGGAATCGGATGAGAAGAATATTCTTAAAAGTTGCATATGACGGAACCGATTTTCACGGCTGGCAGCTGCAGCCCGGAGTCAGAACCGTGGAAGGGGAACTCAACCGGGCATTATCGGAACTGACGAAAGAAGAAATCACGGTGATCGGGGCCAGCAGGACCGATACCGGCGTGCATGCGCTCGGCAACGTGGCGGTTTTCGATTCCGAATCGACCATTCCTCCCAATCGGTTTTCCTACGCGGTAAATACCCTCCTTCCGGATGACGTGAAGGTGGTTTTCTCCAAAGAAGTAAGCGCAGACTGGCACCCGCGAAAAAACGCCTGCCGGAAAACGTATGAATACAGAATTTACACCGGAGAATTCGACGATCCCTTAAAGCGGAGAAATTCCTGGCATGTTCCGTACCGGCTCGATGCGGATAAAATGCAAAAGGCGGCGCAGTATCTGGTCGGGGAACATGATTTTGTGAGCTTCTGCAGTGTGCATACGCAGGCGGAAAGCACGGTACGCACAATCTACTCGATTGATGTAATCGAAGAAAAGCGTGAGGGGCCGGATGAAGATAGCGGCGAAAAGACAGCCGGAGGAGGCAACGACGGGACGGCAACCGGCAGCGATTTTATCATCCGCATCTGCGGAAACGGCTTTCTGTATAACATGGTCCGTATTATTGCGGGAAGCCTTGCGGAGACGGGGAGCGGTAAGCAAAGCCCCGAATGGATGGAAGAAGTGCTCAAAAGCAGGGACCGTACAAAGGGTGGCCCAACGGCACCGCCGCAGGGACTGCTTTTAAAACAGATTGTTTATGATGCGTAAATAATATAAAAGAGGTAAAAATGCATGTTTGAAAAGTACATCGAAGTCATAACGGAAGTGAATGACAAAATCAATGGCTTTGTCTGGGTGACCGTCGGTCTCTGGCTTTTGATTGCCACCGGCTTGATCATGAGCTGCGTGACCGGGTTCTTTCAGGTGACGCATTTCGGCCACTGGATGAAGAAAACCATCGGAAGTGTTTTCGGAAAGAGTGCACACAACAAAAAGGAAGCGGGAAGCGTTTCCCAGTTCCAGGCACTTTGTACCGCACTTGCGGCAACCATCGGTACCGGTAATATTGCCGGTGTGGCGGCAGCTATCGTGATCGGCGGACCCGGAGCGGTTTTCTGGATGTGGGTAGCGGCTTTTCTCGGGATGATGACCAACTACTCCGAGAACATTCTGGGTATTTTTTACCGCCGCAAAAACAAGGAAGGAGAATGGTCAGGCGGTGCCATGTATTATTTGCAGGACGGCCTCGGCGGCAAAAACAGGCCGCTCGTCCTTCGTGTCACCGGCCGTGTTCTGGCTACCCTGTTTGCGATTTGCGCATTCCTGGCGGCATTCGGAATCGGCAACATGGGTCAGGTGAATAAAATTACCTTAAACATACAGTCCGCATTCTTCAGTAACGTGGAGGTGGCACCTTTACTCGGCTTTATTCCCACCGTTCCGTTCTTTATCGGACTGATTATCATGGTGATCGCATCCCTGATCATTATCGGCGGTTTAAAGAGAATCGCAGCCTTCGCCGAGAAGGTGGTTCCCTTCATGGCCTGTTTTTATATCCTGGGTGCACTGGTCGTTATTCTTTTCCATATCGGGAATGTCGGACCTGCGTTCCTTTCGATTTTTAAGTTCGCATTCGGAGCAAAGGCCATCGCGGGCGGTGCAGCGGGTGCCATGTTTAAAATGGCCTTGACGCAGGGCTGCAAGAGAGGCGTTTTCTCGAACGAGGCGGGTCTTGGTTCCTCCGTTATGGTTCACTCCAATTCCGATGTAAAGGAACCTGTAAAACAGGGCCTTTGGGGAATTTTCGAAGTGTTTGCGGACACCTTTGTGGTATGTTCCATGACCGCTTTGGTAGTGCTTACCTCCGGATATATCGATCTTACAACCGGACATTTTATCGAAACACCCGGTGTTTCCGATGCCAACCTTGTTGCGAAGGCTTTCGGCGGAGTATTCGGTGCACCCGGTGAATGGTTTATCGCGATAGCGATTTTCCTCTTTGCGTTTACCACGGTTTTAGGCTGGTCCCATTACGGCAGCAAGGCTGTGGAATATCTGATTAACGAGAAATTCGTCCTCGTTTTCCGCATCGTTTTCGTTGTCTTCATGATTGCCGGTGCGCTGTCCACCTCTTCCCTTGCATGGGACATCTCCGACACCTTCAACGGCATGATGATGATCCCGAACTTAATCGGTGTACTTTCTTTATCACCGCTCGTTTATAAGCTGACACGCAACTACATTGACCGCAAAATCAAGGGAAAGACCGATATCGAGCCCATGCTTTCCTTTGATCCCGCAATTCAGGCGGAACATGCCCAAAAAGTTGCGGAAGGTGCGGAATAATCGTAAATTTTCGATTGACAGGTGCATAAAGCTGTAATATACTATTATCTGCGTGACCGTCATTGGATGGAGAATGACGGTGCCACTGTGTAGCAAGGTTTTAAAATAGGGCGGCCCGGACATCCGCGTTATGGACAAACCGAACCACGTTGAACATTTTGGAGGTTGAAGAAATGAAATCTTATATGGCAAATCCTGCTACCATTGAGAGAAAATGGTATGTGGTAGATGCAGAAGGACAGACATTAGGCCGTCTCGCATCCGAAGTTGCAAAAGTATTAAGAGGAAAGAACAAACCTGAGTTCACTCCTCATGAAGATACCGGCGATTATGTAATCGTAATCAATGCCGAGAAGATCAAAGTAACCGGAAAGAAGTTAGAGCAGAAGACTTACTTCTCCCACTCCGATTACGTAGGCGGAAGCAAGGAAATCACTTTAAAGGAACAGCTTGCAAAGCATCCTGAAGAAGTAATTGAACATGCCGTAAAGGGAATGCTTCCCAAGGGACCTTTAGGAAACCAGATGTACAAGAAGTTATTTGTTTATGCAGGACCTGAACACAAGCAGGCAGCGCAGAAACCCGAAGTATTGACATTCTAAGCCCAAAGGACCAGTAAGGAGGAAACAGACAAATGGCAAAGAAAGCAAGTGAAGTGTTCTACGGAACAGGAAGAAGAAAATCATCCATTGCCAGAGTTTTCGTAAAACCCGGCAAAGGTAATATTACCGTTAACAAGAGAAGCCTTGACGACTACTTTGGACTTGAAACCTTAAAGGTAGTTGTTCGTCAGCCCCTTGTAACAATCGACGGTCTTGACAAGTATGATGTTACCGTCACCGTTAAGGGCGGCGGAACCACCGGTCAGGCAGGTGCAATCCGCCACGGTATTGCAAGAGCGCTGTGCAAAGCAGACGAAGAGTTCAGACCCGTTCTTAAGAAAGCAGGTTTCTTAACCAGAGACCCTCGTATGAAAGAAAGAAAGAAATACGGTCTCAAAGCTGCACGTCGTGCACCTCAGTTCTCCAAGAGATAATATTTTGGAATACGACCCCGAAAGTCATTGATATGCTACCCCCAAGTAGG
>DLBG01000120.1 GCA_002494135.1 Lachnospiraceae bacterium UBA7027 | reverse complement strand
GCATGTTAAACCCGGTAAGGGCGCTGCTTTCGTTCGTACGAAACTGAAGAATATCAAAAACGGTGGTGTGGTTGAGAAGACTTTCAGACCTACTGAGAAATTCCCTCCCGCACGTATCGACAGAAAAGATATGCAGTACCTGTATGCAGACGGTGACATGTACAACTTTATGGACACCGAGACCTACGAGCAGATCGCATTAAACGCTGACGAAGTAGGCGATGCATTAAAGTTTGTCAAAGAAAACGAAATGGTTAAAGTTTGTTCCCATAACGGCAGTGTATTCGCAATCGAGCCTCCTTTGTTTGTAGAGCTTGAGATTACCGAAACCGAGCCCGGCTTTAAGGGCGACACCGCTACCGGCGCAAACAAACCCGCTATCGTGGAAACCGGCGCACAGGTTAACGTACCTTTGTTTGTTGAAATCGGAGACAAGATTAAAATCGATACCAGAACCGGCGAGTACTTATCCAGAGTATAATCCGTTCCTTAGGTTAATCTTTCCAAAAAGGCTTTGTAAGGCAACGAAAAATTTTTTTCGTTGCCTTTTTGTATATGCGCATGGCTGCGTAATGTATTTTCCTGCTTACGCAGGACGCAGCCAGCGCGCGAGTAGGGTGCGATAAATCTTCCCTACTCGATTGTTTCGCTGCGCACGTTCTGTGCATAGGCAAAAAATTCTATCTATCTATTTTTCAATTCAGAAAGGAACATCACTATGGAAAACACTATGAACGTAACTTTAAACAAACTGACCTATGACGAATTTCAGGGAGTTCTGGCCGAAAAGGTTCAAAGAAAGCTCGACGAAAAGATTGAGGTGAGAATCAATGACGTCAGAAAGAACAACGGCGTTGTTTTAAAGGGCATGAGTTTTAATACCGAAGGTGACGGAATCTCGCCGACCGTATATCTTGAAAGTTATTACGAAGCCTACTTAAACGGAATGGAGTGGGTGGAAATCGTAGACCGGATCGTGGATATTTTTCGTATGGGAAGCAGGGAGAAGTTTTTCGATATCCGGGATTTCCTCGACTATGAAAGGGCGAAAGGAAGGATTGTCTATAAGTTAATCAACAAAGAAAAGAACGAAGAACTGTTAAAGAGTATTCCGCACAGGGATTTAATGGACATGACCGTCGTATTTTATTACCTTCTTGAGAATAAGGATATGGAGAACGCAACGATCCTGATTTATAACAACCACCTGGAAAGCTGGGGAATTACCGAGGATGAGTTATATGAGGCGGCAAAGGAAAATACGCCGAAGGTACTTACACCGGAGTTAAAATCGATTACGGAGGTTTTGACGGAGCTTTTAAGTGCCAGAGGAATCGGAGAGGTTTTCGAAGAGGAAGAAGAGGAATTCGGAATGTATGTCCTCTCAAACCGGACGAAGATTTTCGGTGCGGCAGCCATTCTGTACGATGATGTCTTAAAAAATTTTGCCGGAAAGACCGGAGCGGATCTATTTATTCTGCCGAGTTCCGTACATGAAGTCATTCTGGTTCCGAAAAAGGACGGAATTACCTGGGAAGCTTTGCAGGAGATGGTAAAAGAAGTAAACGAAACACAGGTGGAAGACGTGGAAGTGCTGTCCGATTCGGTTTACTGTTATTTAAAAGACGAGGAGAAACTGTGCCTGGCATCCGAGGCCTTTAAGGCGGCTTAGCCGTATTCCCCGGCAGGGCGAAGTACTTTCAAACTGCCGGGGAGTTGTGATATAATAATGTGCATGAAAACAAAGAACAGATTCCAACTGAAAATCATCGCAGCTTTTTTAAGCGTGGCATTGTTAATCGGCAATACCGGCTGCAGCCGCATGCACGTGGAACCGTACGTACCGTATAACTCGGGAGCGGATGCGGGGCAGCAGTATCTTGCATACGCCGATATGACGGCGGAAGAAATCGTGTCCAATCTAAGCCTTCGCCAAAAGGCCAACCAGATGGTTATGGTGCAGCTTAGCTCCGTGGATGAACCTACGATGAAGCGCTGTGATTTCGGCTGCATTTTATCCCAGGTGGATCATCTGGATGCGGAAGGATGGAGAAACTTAATTGCCGTTTATCAGGACCGGGCAGTCAATTCCGACTCGGGTGTTCCTTTTATCTACGGTCAGGATGATGTGCACGGGGTAAACTACTGCGTGGGTGCGACGATTTTTCCTCATAACATCGGACTCGGTGCGGCAAACGATCCCGATTTAATGTATCGTATCGGTACCATTACCGCGGATGAAGCGAAACTCTGCCATATGCTCTGGAACTATGCGCCCTGTGTTGCACAGTCGACCGATCCGAGATGGGGCAGAACCTACGAATCCTACGGCTCCGATTTAGAGATTATCAAAAGTTTAAGCGTATCTTATTCGAAAGGTCTTTTGGATCAGGGCATGGTTGTCTGCCCGAAGCATTTCTTCGGAGACGGCAATGTAAAATTCGGCTCCGGTGAGGGAGATTTTCTGATCGACCGCGGCAATGCGGAACTTTCCGAAGAAGAAATAGAGGCGCTTCTCGATGTTTACCGTGCACAGATTGAAGCCGGAGTGCAGACCATCATGGTCAGCCACAGTTCCCTAAACGGTCTTAAAATGCATGAGAATAAGAAATACATTATGTACTTAAAGAACGAAATGGGCTTTGAAGGATATGTCTGCGGCGACTGGAACTCCGTGCAGCATACTTCGAAGAAAACCTATTACGAGCAGGTTGTAGAGGCCATCAATTCCGGGATTGATATGTTAATGGAAGTGGATACGGCAGAGGAGTGCGCGGATTATATTGTAAAAGCCGTGAAGAACGGAGACATCCCGAAAGAGCGTGTCAACGATGCGGTCAGAAGGATTATCCGGGTAAAACTCGAAGCGGGTATTATTGAAGATCCCTTCATGGAGAATATTAAAACCAAGGCAACGGAAACGGGCAGTGCGGATTACCGTGCCGTTGCGGAGCGCGCGGTGGAAGAAAGCCTCGTGCTTGTAAAGAACGATAAAAACGTCCTTCCGTTAAAGAACGGCAGTAAAGTATATGTTCTCGGACCCGCCATGGACAATGCCAGAGTGCAGTGCGGCGGCTGGACCGTGGAATGGAACGAAAGTCCGGAGGTATCCATCCCGGGAGTTACCACGATTCTGGATGGATTAAAGCAGGTTGCATCAAAGCATAATATCGAAGTAATTACGGATTCTTCCCGTGCCAGGGAAGCAGACGTTGTTTTGCTTTGTGTCGGAGAACAGGCCTATGCGGAGTGGAACGGAGATACCGAAGATCTGGACCTCTGCGGAGCATTGGGACTGCCTGGAAACGGAAGTGCCATCGAAGAAGCAAAGAAATTAAAGAAGCCGGTTGTGACCCTGATTGTTGCCGGAAGAAACGTCATCATCTCCGATTATGAGAAAGACTGGTCCGCAATCGTAATGTGTTATCTGCCCGGTTCCGAGGGACAGGGTGTTGCCAATGTGCTTTGTAAGGATGCCAAATTCAGAGGTGCTCTTCCGAGCCCCTGGTACGCTTCCGTGGATCAGATCGGAACAGAGCAGTGCTGGCATGAACAGGGGTACAAACTGCTTTACAAAGAATAGGGTTTATGGTAGAATCAAAAAGCTTGTAATAAATTTGTAACATATTACCAGGCACTCGTAGTCTAATGGATAGAACGATGGCCTCCGACGCCGTTAATGCAGGTTCGATTCCTGTCGAGTGCATTTACCATGAAGAAAGAAAAGAAGTTATCCGTAAAAGAGCACATAGCAGCGTTCGTAGACGAACACTTTTTCCTGACCGCAACTCTGGTTTTCGCAATCATCGTTGCGGCTGTTGCTTTGATTGTCTTTAAAGCGGCGGATATCAGGGATGAGAAACTCCGCATGACCAAAGAAGGCAAGGAAGAAGTCGAGCTTTCTCCCGACGGCAGAGACTATGCGCTTGAGAAAAACGCACATCCGGAAGTCAACGAAGTCATGGAAGAGTACTTCGGGGCACTTGCGGTTTATGACGGTTCCGTGATTGAGAAATATCTGCTTAACGTCAATCAGAACGAACTGGCAAAAATCGAGGTCATGAGCGATTATATCGAACGATATGACAACATCGTCTGCTATACCCAGAAGGCGGAAGCGGAGGGCGCATATTACGTTCATGTGTATTATGACCTGAAGATGAAGGGGTATGACGCAAAACTTCCCGGCGTATACGGATTCTATTTCTGTCCGGATGAGGCAGGCAATCCGAAAATCTGCAAGGAGAATGACGTCAAAGTCATGAAAGACTTCTATGTGGCTTTCTCCAAACAGGAAGTGCAGGATTTATACAATTCAACGGCACTTTCCTATAACGAAATTCTTGACGGCGACGAGAAATTAAAAGCCTTCATGCAGGGCTTTGACGATATGGTAAATGAGGAAATGGCAGTCCGCCTTGCACAGATCAAGGCAACGGAGCAGCCTTCCGAAGAGCCGAGCGAGGAGCCTTCCGAACCGGAGGTAACCGGTCCCGTATTCGTGGAACCGACCACAACGGTCAACGTAAGAGCATCCGCTTCCGAAAAGGGAGAAATCAAAGGACAGGTAGGACCCGGTACGAAGCTGGAACGGGTGGAGGAACTGTTAAACGGCTGGAGCCATGTCAAATATAACGGCGGCGACGGATATATCCGTTCCGACTATTTAAAGGTTGTGGATGACGGAACCGGTTCCGATCCCGGAACAAAATACGTTACCGCAAAAGAGGGCGTGAACATCCGCGAAAAAGCTTCTACGGACGGTAAAATCATCGCCATGGTGGAAGCCGGTACAAAGCTTGAATTCGTCGAGAAGGGAAGCGACGGCTGGACCAAGGTAAAATACAACGGACAGACCGCTTACGTGAAATCCGAATACGTAGAATAAAAGGCAGAGTTTCCGCGTGATTCCGTGGCGGAACGGGCATAATTGTGATATAATAAAAGGGCTTGTGAGCAGGCCCTTTTTTTATGCGCGACCGAAAGGAAAGAATGGAAGAAGTACGAATCAACAAATACATAAATCTGTGCGGAATCTCTTCGAGAAGAGAGGCGGACGAACTTGTGGCGGCGGGGCGAGTCAGCGTAAACGGCGAACCTGCCACGGCCGGAAGAAAGGTCACGGACCGGGATACGGTTTGTGTGGACGGCAAAGAAGTAAAGCCGCTTGAGAAGAAACGCTTTTATGCATTTTACAAGCCCGTCGGCGTAACGACCACAAGAAAGGACGAACACGCCGGGATAACGCTTGAACGCTATTTCCCGGATGCCGGGTCTTTAACTTACGCGGGGAGGCTCGATAAGGATTCGGAAGGGCTTTTGATCATGACGGACGACGGTGCGCTTGCCGGCCGCATGATGCACGGCAGGGCGCAGCACGAGAAGGAATATGTGGTGACGTTAAAGAAAGATGTTACCAAAGATTTTTTGGAGGCGTTCTCAAAAGGCGTTTTTTTAAAAGACTTAAACCGGCGCACCAAACCTTGTAAGATCAAAAAACTCGGAAAACGAAGCGTCGATATTGTACTGACGGAGGGGTTAAACCGCCAGATTCGCAGAATGTGCAAAGAACTCGGAAACGAAGTGGTGACATTAAAAAGGATCCGGGTCATGAATATTCTTCTCGGAGATTTACAGCCCGGCGAATATCGTAAACTATCGGCAGAGGAAGAAAGAAGTTTGCGACAGAACGTACGGTAAGACATTCGCCAAAGATACGGCGGGTATGCATCAAAAGATACGACAGAATCATACAATAAAGAATCCGGAGACAGTAACATGGCAAACATTACGGCCGAAGAGCAGGCGAGAATGCTCGAACTTCATAAACTTTTAAAGAATGCCTCCAGGGCATATTATGCCGATGACGAGGAAATCATGAGCAATTTTGAATACGATGCGCTCTACGATGAACTGGTGGCACTCGAAGAAAAGACAGGAGTAGTGCTTTCCGGAAGTCCTACTACAAATGTAGGATATGAGGCGGTGGATTATCTGCCGAAGGAAAGACACGCATCCCCCATGCTTTCTTTGGCAAAGACCAAGAGCCGTGACGAACTTGCAGACTGGCTGGGAGACAGGGAAGGTCTGCTTTCCTGGAAACTGGACGGCTTAACCATCGTATTAACCTACGAAGGCGGAGAACTGGCCAAAGCCGTTACCAGAGGAAACGGAGAGGTCGGAGAAATCATTACACCGAACGCAAAAATGTTTTTAAATCTGCCGCTTCGGATTGCCTATACGGATACACTTATCCTGCGCGGGGAAGCCGTAATCGGATATAAGGACTTCGAAGCAATCAACGCATCCATTACCGATCCCGCGGAGCAGTACAAGAATCCGCGAAATCTCTGCTCCGGAAGTGTCAGACAGTTAAACAACGAGATT
>DLBG01000083.1 GCA_002494135.1 Lachnospiraceae bacterium UBA7027 | reverse complement strand
CCGATAATACAGGGTTTCAGTCCGTCCATTGCCGCTTTCACGAATTTGTTTTGCATGAATTTTTTCAGCAAAACCATGATTAAAATGATAATGGCAAAAGCAGGTAGAACTACAGCTGTCGTTGCAATGGCAGCACCTAAAATACCGCCTTTCACACTTCCGACGTACGTCGCCATGTTTACCATAATCGGTCCCGGCGTACTTTCGCTTACGGCAATCATATACGTAAGCGCTTCATCATCGAGCCATCCGTGGGACAATACAACGTCGCGGATTAACGGAATCGCAGCATATCCTCCGCCAAAGGAAAACAGTCCGACTTCAAGGAATCCGAGCAACAAATCCAGATAAATCATTTGTTCCCCTCCTTCCTTAGTTTTCCGGTAAAGAGGGCAAACAAAATTCCGACAGCGGCTGCTGAAAGCATGAGAATCATCGGTGAAATCCGAAGGGAGAAAATGCTGATCAGAATCATCGCGACTGCAGAACAAACAAGAAAAATGATCTGTAACGGCTTCTTCTCAATCACCTTCAGAAGTTTTATTGCGGCATCCACGATTAAAATGCCGACGGCGATTTTAATTCCCTGAAACGCATTCGCTACCCATGTAATTTCCAAAAAGCTGTCCAGGAACATGGAAATCAGATAAATGATCACAAAGGACGGCAGAATCATCCCGAGCATCGCAACCACTGCGCCGACTATTTTTTTCTGCTTATATCCCACATACGTCGCGCAGTTGATGGCTACAGGCCCCGGAGTAGACTCCGCAATCACCGTAATATTCATCATTTCTTCTTGTGTAATCCACTTTTTCTTTTCCACGCATGTATTCTCTATCAAAGAAAGCATGGCATATCCTCCGCCAAACGTAAACAATCCGATTTTGGCGAAGGATAAGAATAAATCCAGTAAAATTGGCATTTCCCTACTCCCGGGTATTCGAAAACTGCATAACACCTCATCTAATCTATTATTGCATCAGGTCTGTATCCAACCATTTCTCCGGTTTCGGCATTTAGTGAAAGTGTTATGTTTTCACCCAATTTTCCGTTTTCAAACCGGTAGACATACACATACGGGCAAACGCCCTGTTTGACGAAAAGATAATGCTCGTCCTGATAGATATAATCTCTGTCGTCTCCGGAATTCTGAAGAAACAATTCAAGTGCTTCGTCGTGACTTAAAAGATTCTTACGATCCGTCAGCGAGCAGCGGAAAAATTCAATCCGGCCTTCCGCAATGGTTCCGTCCGTAAACGCAATGACCTTGAACTCAGAATTTTCCACAGGAATCCCGTCATAGAAAACCGTAAACTCATACCACATATACGCACCGGGATCATTAACGGAAGTATCCGTCAGTTCAAGCGTATAGATCTTTTGATTGTATGTAAAACTGTCTTGAAGGAATTTTAAAGCCTCATTTTCGTTATGGATTAAAATATCCGTCGAGCGTCTGATTTCGTCCGGATCGAAATCGGCTCTTTCTAAAATGGAATGTCCATGATTAAAATCCGGAGCATTTTCATCCTGGGAAACCTGTGTCGCGGTTACAATCACGCCGCTGCTTCCGGGATTATTGACACTTCCCGGATTTCCGCCGTTTCCTGTTTTCGTCCCACAACCGGCATATAAAATAACCATTAAAAATACAATACAAAGTATCAGATTTTTTTTCATTTTTTTCTCCCCTTTCTGTCTTCCATCCGGAAACATTCTGCATAATATACGTTTCAGTCTCCCGAATTTTATGGAAAACGGAAAATGGAATAATAAAAAATTCCGCCTCAAAATGGACCGGGAACCCCGTCCCCCTGGTTCATTCTGTAGTTTTTTCTTTCATTGCGCTCCTGATTCTGCTGAGGGATTCCGGTGTAATCCCAAGATACGTCGCAATATACCGAAGCGGAACCCGGTCCGATAACCCGGGATATCTTTTACGAAACGACAGATATCGCTCGGTGGCATTTTCAATGAGGAACCCATTCTCCCTGTACACCTTATAACGCATCCCGCTCTCCAAAACCTCAATCCAGAGATTTTTCAGCCGCTCGTCACTCATGATGAGTTCCTTCATTTGTTTTACGTCAAAGATCATAACCGTCGCGTCTTCGATTGCCTCCCAATTGGCTTTCATTTCGTCAAAGCCAAGCATTCCGGAGTCCGCGCACCAGTTTCCCTCTGCGGAAAACCACTGGGTAATATCATTCCCGTCCTTGTCAACATAGTAACTCCGTACAACGCCGCTTAAAACGATTCCGGCGACGGAAACCGGGTCTCCCTCCCTTGCAATAATTTCTCCTTTTGAAAAGACCCTGAATCTCGAAAATGCGATTACTTTTTCCAGTATTTCTTCGGAAAGTCCCATGCCAAGATTTTGCGAAAGTTCTTTAAGCTGACTAATAAAATAATTCTTATCCATCATCTGCTCACCAATATCCAGTATACTATAGATCCAATATTTACGCCGTGTGCAATCATGGGGGCTAAAAGATGCCCGGATTTTTTGTATGCCCAAATCCAGATCAATCCGATCACAAACGACAATCCAAAATTATACCAGTCAAGCATTGCAAACATCACGTTGAAAAGCAGAAGTGCCGTCATCTCCCCCATAACCGGGCCGCAGAAAATTTTTGCGAACCCTCTGAAGAAAATTCATCCCAGGCTTGTAGTTTGAATAAGCAATAAAAATCTCAAATCCGGCTACAAACATAGTTAATACTGTGGTTAAAGTCAATGCTCTTTTTGCATTTTGTTTTTTAATATCCATTGATATCACCTTCTGAAAGAGAAGATATCAACTTTTATATGTCACTTCATTGACCTATGTTAATTTGCTTGCTTTTTTTAGTAAATGGACCAGGAACCCCAAAGCCCTGTTTTTCAGGGTTTGCCCCCTGGGCCACCCTGGTTCACTCAAACAGGCTCAGCTGCTGATATTTTTCCGGCAGTTCGCTTAAATAACGAAAGCACTCTTCCGGGGTGGACAGAATTCCGTTTTCCTTACAGATTCTTTGAAAAATCTCTGTCAGTTCCTTTGCATTCGGACTCGGCAATTCATATGCGTTGTGATATGTCTTAATGTAGCGTTCCTTCATTCCGGGGAAATGCTGATCAAGCGCCGCATAATAATACTCCCGGTCTCCGTCACGAAGCGTCAGTCCCATTCCGAAATCGATGACACCTTTTACCCCGACACGTACACATTCGTTTAAAATCGCCGTAATATTTTCCTTTGTATCATTGATAAACGGCAAAATCGGAGTCAGCCAGACCATGGTCGGAATACCGCGCTTTTTCATTTCTTCCAGCACTTCGATTCGGCGTTTTGTATTGCAGACACCCGGTTCTATTATTTTACAAAGATTATCGTCGTATGTCGTAAGCGTCATCTGCACCACGCATTTTGCGGATTTGTTTATCTCGTCAAGCAAATCGATGTCCCGGAGAATTCGGTCCGACTTTGTCTGGATTGCCACGCCGAAACCGTATTGTTTTATAATCTCCAGACACTTCCTCGTAAGCCGAAGTTCCTCTTCGATGTGCATATACGGATCGGACATCGCACCCGTTCCGATCATGCATTTTTTCCGTTTTGTGCGAAGCGCCTTTTCCAAAAGTTCCGGTGCATTCTGCTTCACTTCGATATCTTCGAACGCATGCGTAAAATGATAGCATTTACTCCTGCTGTCACAGTAAATACATCCGTGACTGCAGCCGCGATAGATATTCATGCCGCACTGTCCGCTGTTGGCGGTTAAGATTCCCTTTGCCTCAACAAAATGCATCTGGTCCCATGTCTCCTTCGTTTGCACTGTTTATTCCAGGAATAGCTCCATATCAATACATTCCCAGACACCAATCGGCATCTCACACTTTCGCCGATTATACTCACGAAAACCGACTGCTTCATAGCAGTGCTTTGCACAGACGTTTTCCTCAAATACGCCGAGATCAATTCTCGTCGCAGTCAAATGCTCCTTAACGTACCGGATTGCGAGAAGCAGCATTTCTTTTCCGTATCCCTTTCCCCTGCAGGACGGGTCCACAATAACAAAGCCGAAACGGACGGAACTGTCATCATCCGCTTTCGGATATCGGATAATCAAATGCCCGACAGCATTTCCCGCATCATCCACTGCCATCAGCGGAATGAATCTGCCGCTTTGAATCTGCGGCTCATAATTTTCTTCAATATCCTCTCCGCTTATCGGATATTTATTAAACCGGTCTGCCGACCAGCGATATAATTCATCCTCAGATTTTATCCAACCTGCAATCGTTTCGGCATCCTTCCCCTCATACCCCCTCATGGACCATGGGGACGGGGTTAGTGGTTCATTTTTCATTTTATTTTTCATTTTATTTTTCCTCCCAATTTATCTGCACCATCGGAAAATGGCAGTGCCCATGACTCACCATGAGTTCTTCCAAAAATGGACCGGGAACCCCGTCCCGGTGGGCCATCTACCTTACCACCGAAGAATTACAGTAGATATAGAATTCCTCCTGGCTGGGCATCCATTTTTTCTCCTTCGGCGGAAAGGTCCTGTCAAAGGCTTCCACCGCTTCGGTATCCTCACAGCAATCTGCTGCCGTGCTCGGTATATACATCCAATTCTTTCCGTCCAACACACCCGATACCAGCTCACACACCAGAAGCGCTGTCGGATAATTGCCCTGCACATAGAAACTTACATTTTTCTTTTTGCAGCTGACGAAACCGCTTCCCACATAATTGGCCGGGTTCCCGAAATTGATGTTTACGTCGTAGCCCATTTTTCTTGCTACATCAAAAGAATACTCAATCAGACGTTTTCCAAGCTTTTGTCTTTGATATTCCGGTGCAATGCACAGAGGTCCGAATGAGGCAATTTCCTTTCGATTTCCTTCCTCATCCTCCAGCCATGCTTTTGTGTACATGATGTTTCCGATTATTTTACCGTCCTTTTCAATCACAAAAGCCAGTTCCGGAATAAAATCCGGATGTTTCCTCATCATATGTGCATAATAATGCTCGTCTGCACCGGG
>DLBG01000116.1 GCA_002494135.1 Lachnospiraceae bacterium UBA7027 | reverse complement strand
ACCTTCCATCTTGGTCGGCTCATAAAGAACAATCAGAATGGAATTGGTCTGCTGCTGCAATGCTTTCTGCAGAACAAGCAGATGCTCGTTGGAGTTCGAATCGGTACCCGGGGTATCATAGAACGTAAAGTTGATATTCTCGCCCAAAGGAATCGGGAAGAATACATCGATGATACCATCCACATATTCGTCATTATCGGCATCCGCATGATTCGGAATGTCATTTAATTTTTTCAGAATCTGATATAACTGTTCATGCTGCTGTAAGCGGAACATGATGGCGGAATTGATCTCGCCGTTTACCTTCTCTTCCGTCAGTTCGCAGGGAACCTCCGCATGGAACGCAAATTTCTTTTTGTTCTCATCCCAGGTAATTGTTGCACGGATTTCCTGCCCGGGAACGCTGCCTTTTTTGATAAAGAATTCCACGCTCGGATCCGGTGCATTGGAAATGCGGAACATCTTCGCCGTCTCGGAATTGATGCTCTCAGGCAGAATTCTTCTTCCGATCAGGGCGTTGATAAACGTGGATTTACCTGAGGAATAGGTGCCTACCAGGCAAAGGTTCACGTCGGAATTGTTTAACTTTGCTTTCTTCTCTTCGAATTCGGCTTTCCTGCGAAGGAAGGAATCCTTGATATCGGAGTTCTGAAGTTCGTTTCCGAGCATGGTTAACGTCGTGTCGCAGAATTCGCTGACGGAATCAAAAATCTCCGCAACGCTCGGCAGCTCGACAAAATCCTCGATTACGAAACGCTCTTCGCCTGAACTCTTGTTATACTCTTTAACCTTTTTTACAAAATCGTCGTAATCAATCTTGGTACCTTTAAAGGTAATGCTGACCTGATCACGTAAAAACTGCTCCCAGATGTCCTCGAAGAATTTATTTCCATGATTTTGCAATAAAAATTCACCCTTGTCAGGAGCGTATTGAGACAGCCACGGGCACATAGCATAAGGGATTTCCACAAACTCTCCCTTCGCCTTGGCCAGAAAGCGAATCTCTTTCTTGACCGGGTGATACATAATCATTAATTCTTTCATAACTTCCTCCAAAATGCCCCATTTGTCTTAAGGAGATGTACAAATCAGCATACTACCCCCATTAAACACAATAAAATTATACCCCCAAGATATAGATTTGTAAACATTTTCGTGAAAATCAGAATTAAAATAAGCAAAACCGCACTCCCGCTGGTATTTTCAGGGGAATCGCACGTTTTGCCCTATACTATATGTTGTATTTATGTAAACTTATTGAGCAATATTCTCAATCTGCCAGTCAATCGGCTCCACCCCGTTCTTTTCCAGAAATTCGTTTGTTTTGGAAAAATGCCTGCAGCCGAAGAAACCGCGATATGCGGACAACGGACTCGGGTGCGGGGCTTTTAAGACCAGATGATTCGGATTGTTTAAAAGCGCCTCCTTCTTTGCTGCCGGGGAACCCCAGAGAAGGAAAACAACGGGCGCGTTCTTTTCGTTTACGATTTCAATGACTCTGTCCGTAAAAGTTTCCCAGCCGATTCCGCGATGGGAATTTGCCTCATGGGCACGGACGGTCAGCACCGTATTAAGCAGCAGAACGCCCTGCTTAGCCCATTTTGTCAGCGTGCCGTTATTCGGAATGTAACAGCCAACATCGTCATGAATTTCCTGATAAATATTAACAAGGCTCGGAGGAATCTCCACCCCGTTTTGCACAGAAAAACAAAGGCCGTGAGCCTGTCCCACATTGTGGTACGGATCCTGGCCGAGGATGACAACCTTCACATTCTCAAGGGAAGTATATTGAAATGCGGCAAAAACATCCTCTTTCGGAGGGAAGCAGGTATGCCGGTTATACTCGTCGCGTACCTTTTTAGTGAGGTTGACATAATATTCTTTTTTTGACTCCGCAGCAAAGTACGGAAGCCAGTCTGAAGCTACATTACTCATAATTTATAAGTTTACATAATTACAGTCTTACAGAAACACCTTTCTTTCTTAAGTATTCCTTGACCTGTCTGATTTCAAGTTCTTTAAAATGGAACAGACTTGCTGCAAGCGCCGCGTCCGCTTTTCCTTCGGTAAGAGCTTCGTAAAAATGTTCCATGTTTCCCGCACCGCCGGATGCAATCACCGGAACCGAAACATTCTCGGAGATGATCCGGGTAAGTTCCAGATCATACCCGTTCTTGGTTCCGTCACAGTCCATACTTGTCAGCAGAATTTCGCCGGCGCCGAGACGATTCGCTTTCATCGCCCATTCCACGGCATCGATTCCCATATCGATGCGACCGCCGTTTTTATAAATATTCCAGCCGCTTCCGTCCGCCCTGCGTTTGGCATCGATTGCAACCACCACGCACTGGCTTCCGAATTTTTCCGCCGCCTCGCTGATCAGGTTCGGATTCATAATTGCCGCGGAATTGACCGCTACTTTGTCCGCACCTTCGCGCAGTATTTTTTTAAAATCATCCACCGTTCTGATTCCGCCGCCCACGGTAAACGGAATAAACACCTTCTCCGCCACGCGGCGTACCATGTCCACAACCGTATCGCGTGCGTCGGAAGATGCCGTAATATCAAGAAAAACGAGTTCGTCCGCACCCTCTTTGTCATAGATGGCTGCAACTTCCACCGGATCGCCGGCATCGATTAAATTGACGAAATTCACTCCTTTTACCACTCTTCCGGCATTCACGTCGAGGCAGGGAATGATTCTTTTGGTATGCATATACAGGATCCTTTCACTGTTGTTTGTAAAGTGCTTTTCGAAATGTTTTATAAAACATCCGTTTATAAATCTATGTAATTCTTCAGTATGGCAAGTCCGACATCCGAACTCTTTTCGGGATGGAACTGGCAGGCATAAATATTCCCGCTCTCAACGGCCGCATGAACATGATCTCCGTACTCGCAGTCCGCCGCCACGATATTCTCATCGGCCGCTTTTACATAATACGAATGAACAAAATATACGTAACTGTCTTCCTTAATACCCGCAAAGAGTTTTGACTCTCTCGGTAAATGAATGGAATTCCAGCCGATTTGCGGGATTTTCAGCCCGTAAGAATCCGAGAAACGAACCACCCTGCCCGGCAGCAGGGAAAGTCCTTCCACTCCGGGAGTTTCCTCGCTTTGCTCGAACAGAATCTGCATTCCGAGGCAGATGCCGAGAATGGGTTTGCCGGATTTTACAAGATTTTTGATTTCCCCGGTCAATCCGAACGAGTTAAGCGCATTCATCGCATCCCCGAAAGCCCCGACACCCGGAAGAATCAGTTTGTCCGCCGCGCGCAGTTTTTCGACGTCTCTCGTCACCGTATAGTCTGCGCCGAGATAATCGAGAGCTTTCTGTACGCTCTTCATGTTCCCTGCGTCGTAATCAATAATCGCTATCATTTTATCTCCTATCCCAGCAGAGCAGCCATCTCCTCTTCGGAGAGTAAATCCGGCTGAATCTGTGCGATGATTTTATCAAAGTCAAGAAGGATGGTTAAATGGTCCCCGTAACGGATGACACCTTTTGCGATATGCGCCTCATCCACCCCGAGTGTGTTATCCAAAGACGCAATTTCGCTCTCTTCCGGCCGGATGATTCCGAGCGCCGCCTCCACATGAAAAGCAACATCCAGATTCCGGTAATTTGTGATAACAAAAAGCCCGGTTCCGGGTGTTTTATCGCGTTTTAAATACACGGACAGGTCAATTGCCGTAATAATCACGTCACGCGGCATAAAGATTCCTTCCACGCATGTGTTGGAATTCGGCACAGGCGTCGTGTCCTGATAAGGGATGATTTCGCGAACCATATCCACGGGAATTCCGAAGGTATTGCCGCTTAATTTGAATTCTAAAATATCCATATTACGTCCAACCTTTCCTTACGTATTTTACCAAAAGTAAGGGGATTAAGCAAAACTATTCTTTCTCCGTGCTTTTCTTCCCTTCGGGAGTAAAATATCCGAAAAGAGCAAGAATCAGTACCGGAAGTGCATTGTAAAGCTGCCGGTTGTTGGCTTCCCAGATCAGAAGGAATAAGAACAGCCCGAAGAAAGCCACATCGGCCAAAAGCTTCGATTTCGGGACAATTTGGAAGACATCCGTTTCCTTCTTTCCGATCAGCCCGATCAGAATTAAGATTCCGGTATAAAGCATTACCAGATAGATGGCAAAAATGTATATAAAGCAGTACTGGCATGCCCTCCAGTAATGTGCTCCGCCGGGATCCAAAAGATTGTAAAACAAAGAACCGTGCCCGTCCGCCACCGTATAGTCACTTGCAGAGAATGTTCCGGAAGCAAAATTCCTGCGGATTTTTGCCGAAATGTGGCCGAAGGAAAAAGCTTCCCCGATGTGCTCTTTCATAGTCTGTTTTACAAACTCCGCCTTCTGCTCTTTCGTATCAAATCCTGTGTTAACGGTGTCGGAGAATGCCACGTTTTCGGAATAGCTTCCGTCATTCATCATTCCCATGGCAATCCACGTGGTCACGGGATTTGCATCTCTTTTGGAGAGTTTGTAAATCTCCGTCTGACTTACCGCAATAAACAATATCGTTTGCAGGATAACGGCGCAGGCTGCAAAGATTAAGAAATTGCGATTTGCGATAAAGACATTTCTGCCTTTTATGGCGGCAAGCCCTTTTAAGAGGCTGTCGGCCAGTTCTACGCAAGCAAGTGCTATAAGCGGTATGATACAGGTTATTTTCCAGTTGGCACCCCAAATGACCAGAACGGAAGCCAAAACGGCATACACCACCCCTGCTTTTTTAGCCCGGTAAGAAAGAACCAAAAGCGCGGTCGCCGTGATTCCGATTCCGAAGGTCATCGTATCCGTATAAAACGTATTGGTAAAAACATAAACAGGAAGGCAGGCAGCCATGACTACCGCAGCCGGAACGCGGAATTTTCCGAGCCCCCTTAAGTCAAGCAGGTATCCGATCGCCCAGGTTGCCGAAAGAACGAGCCCGATACTTATGGGCAGTAACAGATAGAATTCATCGATTCCCGTCACTCCGGCTATTTTAATTACCGCAGATAACAAAAGCATCGGTATCGTGTTGTTTCCGTAGGTCCTGAAATACAAATCGTACGACAGCTGTCGTCCTTCTGCCGCCTCGGTTGCGGAAATATAGAAAATCTCATAATCTCCCGCAAAATGATAATGATTGCCGTGAAGGATGCAAATCACAAAAAGGCCGGTTCCGAACAGTATAAGAAAAATGATATACCCCCATACGGGGATTTTCGGAATTTTATTCCGGAATTTCATAAGCAGTAAAAAAACACCCGCAAGCGTAACCGACCCGACAGCCATCTGCCAGGGAAACAGGTTATTCAGGGGGTGCCCTATGGAAACGACAATCACTAAGAAAAGGGTAACGGAAAGAACTGCATAAAAGGCAATCAGTAATCCCTTTGCAGCCTGTCCGCTTTTTTTCATAGTGAGTGCTCCTTCTTAATCGTTTCCAACAATCCGCTGCAGCCTTCGAGAATCTGATTGTATGCAGTCACGAAATCGCCCGTATACCACGGATCGGCAATCTGTGTCCCGGGTCTTGAACTGTAATCCATGCATAAGGAGATTTTATCCGCTTTTCCGTCAAAAAAGCGATCACGCATAATCCGGTAATGGATGTCTTCCATCGCAATAATATAGTCAAACCGGTCATAATCCGTGCGTCTCACCTGTCTGGCCGCATGGCCCTTACAGCTGATTCCGTGCGCTTTTAACTCATCCCGCGCAGGCGGATATACCGGATTACCGAGTTCCTCCGTCGAAGTCGCTGCGGACTCCACATAGATTATATCCGATAATCCTTCTTTTTTCACTAAATCTTTCATGATGTATTCCGCCATGGGCGAACGACAGATGTTGCCGTGGCAGACGAACAAAACCTTTATCATCCCTTAAAACCTCGTGTTTTCAAGCATTTCACCATTTTGAACCTTGGCATAAATTGGCATACTTTGGTATATTTTGGTCAGCAAAAGGTGCAAATCCATGTTGCTTGCACCTCAGGTTTTTGCAGTATTCATCTGCATATCACCCATTTGCCGCCTGAGTATTGATTTTCGGAAAAACTTTAATCGTATCATTTGCATATTCCGCTTGAACGGAACAGCCAATCCGCGATAGCGGTAAGGCTGTCCGCTCCAAACGGTAAGTTTTTACATTAACCCGGGTTACGCATGTTCTTTCCGTTCAGTTCAAGGCGGAACGCCTTGTGTATGATACGGTCCAGACATGCATCTGCATATGTATTATCAGCGAATAAATCGTACCAGGATTTAACCGGTAACTGAGATACGATGATGGTTGATTTGCGATTGTCACGGCTGTCTATCACTTCAAAGAAGTCACGGCATTTATCGAGATCAAGATCCATCAGTCCAAAATCATCAATGACCAATAAATCTAAGTTGGCCATATGATTGACGTATTCAAGGTAAGTGCCTTTGATACGCGCCTGATCCATTTCGCTCATCATCGTGTTTGCTCTTATGTACTTTGCAGTTTTGAACTGCCTGATTGCTGCAATACATAATGCGTTTGATATATAAGATTTCCCTGCACCGGTTGCACCCGTAATAAGGAGATTACGTCCTTCATCAAGCCATTTACAGGTTGCGAGCAACTCAATTGTTTCGGTATCAAGCATTCTGTCCGGTTCGTATATCGTGTCATCAAATGATGCCTGAGGATACCGGAGAGTTGCCTTTTTGAGAAACCGGTTGAACTTTTTATTGAAACGTAGTTCCCATTCGAAGTTCACGATGCTTGAAAATCTTTCATAGAAGCCAGAAAGATCAGAGTTAGGATTTCGTATCTGTTCTTCATAAGCTTCAGCCATACCTGACATTTTCATCTGTTTGAGGCGATCAATAATAACCATCTCTTCAGCAGTTAACTGTATTTTTCTCATAGTATTCACCTTTACTTGTAGAAGTCCTTTCCTCTGATATTTTCATGAGGCGGAAGTGATGGGGCTTTTCCGTTTTCGGAATCGATGTTATTCACAACATTTCCGAGGACTCGTTTAAAGTATGAATACTTGCAGGCATGCATTTCGATACATTTGCGGGATGCTTCCTCAACAATACCGTGAGGAATCCCTTTGCAGGAATGAAGAATTCCCGCACAACTGTTATAAGCCTGTTCCTCGTGCCTTGCAGAACGAAGAACCTGATCAATCAGCTCTTCTGTGTATTCTCCGTAGGCAGATGCCCACCGACGATAATAAGCGCCATCACGGGCATTTACTTCTTTGTAATAGAGATGTTCAGGCTTCATATGACTGTCGTCTGTGATGTATTTAGGAAAATCCTTATAGGAACGTCTGTGTTTACAGATGAACCTGTTATTACGGTCACAGATTATTATCTCTGTAGGGGTAGCCTTTACAATTGCAGGCTGTCCACGATATGTGTACAATACAGAGTAATAGTGGCCATCATACTCAAGATGATAGTTATCAGGTACTTTCAGAATGTATTTATAATCGCATGTTGAATACTTATCGCCTGGCAGCGGTTTCATTTGCGGTTTGTCATACCTAAGGTATGCATCCATTCTGGATCCGACCATCTTTTGAAACTCTCGTCTGTTGATGTCCGCTATTATTTTTTGCGTCGCATCATTAAGTGACTCAAGAGAAGTGAAGATATTTTCTTTCAGTTTCTCTATCAGATGAGTTTCAAGATAACGGACATGGTTTTCAACCGTTGGCTTACCTTTTGGCTTGCGCGCCGGAGGCGGTAGTATTACTACATCGTAGAATTCTTCAAGGTCCTGATATGCGGTATTAAGGATTAATTCGTCCTTCGTATGTTTGGTTACCGCTGTTTTGCAATTGTCGGGTACGAAGTACTTCGGAACTGCACCATAAAACGTTATTGCATTAACTGTTCCCTGCATGAAATTCGGAAGTTTTTCATCAAGGAAACATTCGGCATAAACAAGACTGCTTACGCCAAGAGTGGTAGTGAAGACATGTACCTTTTTAACTTCGCCTGTTTGTGTATCAACAAGTATTTCAGGCTGATCGCCGACCCAGTCGATATACATCTTTTCGCCTGGAATACGTTCAACAGGCATGGATACTTTGTCACCGCCGTAATTCTTTTCTATGAATCTCTTAAAGAGTTCATAGAACTGTGAAACCTGATAACCATCCGGATGCTCATTTTTGTAATCGAGCCAGCAGTAAAACATGTTTACTTTGCTTCCTTTGGTCATCATGCGGTCATAGTACCGTTCAAAATCAGGTAAAGGAATATCTTTTCTCCTGACGTTTTTCGGAGGATATATAAGTTCCTCCACTTGTACGGGTTCCATCTTAATGATGTCATCCCAGGACAGACCGGATTCTTTATACCGGTCAAGAATTAATTGTATGCCACTGCATCCAATGCCATACCGTTTTCGGATAACCGGAATCGAAACTTTATCGTTCCGAAGACCGATTACACCGATGATTGTGTTGTAGTCATGCATAATCATAGCTCCTTTCGTAATTGTTATTAACTACGAAAAGAACTATATCATATATAAGAAAACTTACCGTTTGGAGCGGAAAGTCTTACCGAACGGGCGGAAAGGAACTTACCGTTTGAAGCGGAATCAACTTACCGCTGGAGCGGAATATGCA
>DLBG01000093.1:17964-18769 GCA_002494135.1 Lachnospiraceae bacterium UBA7027 | reverse complement strand
AAGGTGGAAAGCGGAAAACTGAAATTAAGTCCGCTTACGTTTTCCGTCGTGGAAACGGTTGAGAATCTTGTGAATATTTCCCAGCCGATGATTAAGGAAAAGAATCTCGAATTCAGCTTCCACATCAACCGGATGGAGAAAGAATACTTATATACGGACCAGCTTCGCTTAAACCAGATTTATATCAATATTCTTTCGAATGCCATAAAATACACGGAACCCGGCGGGCGAATCGGCGTGGATTTACTTGAGGAAGACAGCCCGAAGGACGGCTGTGTACGGTTAATCTATATTGTGGAGGATACCGGAATCGGTATGAGCCAGGAATTCCTTGAGACCATGTATCAGCCGTTCTCAAGACAGGTAGACAGCCGTGTCAACAGTATTCAGGGAACCGGTCTCGGTCTGGCCATTACAAAGCAGATGGTCGAACTGATGGAAGGAACGATTGACTGTATCAGTGAACAGGGCAAGGGAACGAAGTTTACCGTTGTTCTGGATATTCCCGTAGCCGACAGACAGCGGGAAGAGATGAAACTCGATCCCATTGATGTTCTGATTGTGGACGATGATGAGGTGATGCTGAAAACGGCCGTTGATACCCTTGAGTCGCTCGGCGCCGTAACGGAACAGGCGCAAAGCGGTCTGGAAGCCCTCGGTATGATAGAGCACAGGCATCTTGCCGGAAGAGACTACGCGGTTATCATCGTTGACTGGAAAATGCCTGACGTTGACGGTCTTGAGACCATTCGCCGGATCCGGTCCGAGATCAATGCCGATGTTCCGATTCTGCTGATCTCCGCCT
>DLBG01000093.1:0-17909 GCA_002494135.1 Lachnospiraceae bacterium UBA7027 | reverse complement strand
CGCCTATGACTGGTCGGACATTGAAGATCAGGCGAAAGAAGCAGGCGCGACCGGCTTCGTCAGCAAACCGTTGTTTAAGTCAACTCTTTACAATAAAATCAACAGCCTGATCGGCAACGAGTCCAAATCCGCGGAACCCGAGGACGATTATTCCGATCTGCAGGGACTGCATATTCTTGTGGCCGAGGATAACGACATCAACTGGGAAATCATTTCGGCCATGCTTACCATGTTCGGAATTACCACAGAGCGTGCGGAGAACGGACGTGTCTGCGTGGATATGATGCAAAAGGCCGAAGAGAACGCTTATGCGCTTATCTTCATGGATATACAGATGCCCGAAATGAACGGTCTCGATGCAACCAGGGCAATCAGAAAACTTGAAAACAAATGGGCCGCTTCCGTTCCGATTGTTGCCATGACGGCGGATGCGTTCTCCGAAAACGTTACGGAATGCTTAAATGCGGGCATGAACGGACATATTGCAAAACCCATCGATATCAAATTAGTCATCAAAGAGATTCGAAGAATCAGGGAGGGAAAGCTATGAGAATGAAAAAAATCACATGTATGATTCTGGCTGCGGCGATGGTATTTTCGCTAGGAGCATGCAACAAGACATCGCATCAGGCGAATGTCGATGAAACATTCAAACCGTCCATGGATACCTCTGTCAGCGGTCAGATTAAAATTGTCGGCGGTTACGACAATTTTGAGGCTCTGGAGGCCGAATTCGACCTCTTTAACGAATTTTATCCCAATGTGGAGCTGACCTACACGAAGGTGGATGATTACAGCAACATGATCGGTACGGTTTTAAACGGAAACGATGCGCCGGACATCTATGTCAATTACTCCTGGATGTACGGACGTGACCAGTACAAATCCAGCATAGAGCATGCGGAGAATCTTGCGGATTCTTCAATCGGACTCAATTTAGGCTGCATCCGTGACAATATCATTCTGAATACGGACGACGGCAGCTTTCCGATGGTTCCGGTTTTTGCAAACACCTACGGTATGCTGGTAAACAAGAATCTTTTTGAAAAAGAAGGTCTCAGTGTTCCCAAGACTTACAAAGAGCTTGTGGAAGTGTGCGAAGCATTCCGTGAGAAAGGGTATGAGAACCCGCTGATGGGCTTTACGAAAGAGGAGCTCACTTCCTTATTCACGCTGTCGACTTATCCGTATTTCTGTGAAACCGTGGCAGACGATGCCAAGGCCGTGGAGAAGCTCAATGCGCTTGATCCGTCGGCAGGGGAATATATTAGACCTGCACTTGAAAAAATCGATGGTTTCTTAGGGGAAGGCATTGTGAACATGGATGCCTGTGATGAGATCGAGAATAATTATGATGCCGTAATTCTCCGTTTTTTTGAGGGAGATGTTCCCATGATGACCTGCTCCGGAGATACCGTTTCCGGAACGCAGAAGCGTGAGAGCCGTTCCGAGGCATTTATCGCTTCGCCGTTTACATACACCTTTGTTCCGATTCCCATGCTGGATGACGGTGCCGTCTTCCTTGATATGCCGAACCTTCAGTTCTCGGTAAACAAAGACAGTAAGAATCTGGATATGGCCAATGAATTTATGCGGTTTTTGATTACTTCACCGGAATTAAACAGAATGGCGCAGAAGAAGGGACTGATGTCCCCGACCAAAGACCTTTCCTTCAACGACATGTATGCCGCGTTCGGAGAAGTTTCAAAAGAACGGATTCTGTCGCCGGAAGAAATCGGCCTGACGGATGATGCGGTAATACAGTTAAGACAGGCTGTATTTGCCGTAGCAAAGAAAGATATGACAATAGATGAGGCCGTAAAAGCCTACGGAACCTTCGAACAATAGAAAGCTTTTTTATCCTCGTACATCTTTTCATCGGATTCCTTGAGCATATCATCGATGGTTTCCGAACCGTCCGGATGGAAGCTGTATCCGACGGCGCACTTGTATTCGGTTTTGGAAAGATTTTTCTGTATACGCTCAATCAGCTGTTTCACTTCATCCTCACCCGAGTGTCTGCAGAGAATCACGAATTCGTCTCCGCCGATCCGGTATACGGTATTCTTTGATGTAATGGATTTTAAAAAACAGATTGCGACTGACTGCAGCGCTTTGTCACCTGCGGCATGACCCTGAGAATCATTGATTGTTTTCAGCCCGTTCATGTCAATGGAGATAAGCGCTGTTATGTTTTTTGCATCGTTTTCAACGGAAGCATAAAAAGCCTGCCGGTTCATAAGACCGGTAAGCGAATCCTTCTCCGTAAGCTGGAGAATGGAGAAAACATAGTAGATGAAAATCGCGATGACCATGTTCGTACAGAAAATTCTCGAATAGTCTTTTCCGAGTGCAAACGGAAGCAGCAGTCCGCATACGAACGAAAAACTGAGAAAGATAATCGGAAAAATCTCCGTATAGCGCTTATTGCTACGCCGAAGCAGGATAAAGACAAGTAAAGCACAGTAGCCTCCGACCATAATATACGGCAGATATCCGAGCGCACCGCGGTGCAGAGAACCGTTTTCATCGAGACTGAAAACAATTCCGGTAAAGATGGAAATAATATCGATTGCGGCAAGAATCATAGCCGGGATAAAGACATACCAGCGGACATAGATTGCCATTGTGAATATGATAAACGCAATGATGAGCGGCGTGGCGCTGTACCGGACAGCCATAAGGGCAAGCCGGACATCCTGAAAAATACCCTTTTCTTCGAAATAGAATTCAAAGAAAACGGTAAGATCAAGCAGCAAAAGCCACAGAATCAGGGTATACATGCGATCTTTGGATTTCTTATTGATGAAACCGGTTGTTCGAAGCAGGGTTAAAAATGCCAGCAGAATCAGCAAAATCGCCCAGTTTTGTAAAACGAATTCCTTTACCATATCCGAACCCTTCCGAAAAAAACAAATCCGAAATAAAATCCCCGAATAAATATAACTTATTATACTACAGTTTATGTTAAAATATAAACACGGAGTCACTGTTTCGTAACACTGTCTTTGGAAGGAGTAATAAAATAACATGAAAAGAAAAATCGGTTTGATCATGGCCGTAATTTTATGCCTGTCTCTCATTGCGGGATGTTCCCCTGCGCAGAGCGGCAAAAAAGGTTTATGCGATTCCCTTTCGCACGACGGATATACGCTCGAACAGGTGGTGGTTTTAAGCCGTCACAACATCCGTTCGCCGCTCAGCTCAAAAGGATCTGCGCTGGACAGCTTAACACCGCATGAATGGTTTGCGTGGACATCGGATCCGAGTGAACTTTCCGTAAGAGGTGGTGTGCTCGAAAACGAAATGGGACAGTATTTCCGCAAATGGCTGGAAGACGAGGAACTGTTTCCTGCGAATTTTATGCCATCAAAGGAGGAAGTCCGCATCTATGCAAACTCCAAACAGAGAACGATAGCAACCGCCAATTATTTTAAGTCCGGACTTCTTCCGGTCAGCGATCTTGATGTGGAATACCATGTCGAATACGATACGATGGACCCGGTATTCTCCCCGAATCTTACCTTTGTTTCCGACAACTACAATGAGGATGTAACCGCACAGGTAAAGGAACTTTTTGCGGATGACATCGAAGGACTGGCGGACAATTATGAGCTGCTTTCAAGAGTAATCGACGTAAAGAAATCCGAAGACTGGAAAAGCGGAAACTTCACGGGATTTACGACCGATGATTTTGAACTGATTCTGGAAGAAGGAAAGGAGCCTGCAACGAAAGGGTCCTTAAAAACGGCCTGTTCCGTAAGTGACGCACTGGTGCTTCAGTATTACGAAACCGACAACCGTACGGCTTCCTTCGGAAAGAACCTGACCGAACCGCAGTGGCGGCAGATTTCGGAAATAAAAGATGTATACGGTGATGTGCTTTTCACGGCTCCGCTTGTGGCAACGAACGTGGCGCATCCGCTGCTTAAAGAAATCCATTCCGAATTACAGAATAAAAACCGTAAATTTACCTTCCTTTGCGGTCATGATTCCAACATAGGCAGTGTCTTAGCTTCGCTATCGGTTGAAGATTACATGCTGCCGGAGGCGATTGAGCGTGCAACACCGATCGGCTGTAAAATCGTAATTGGCAAATGGAAAAACGCGGCAGGGGAAGAGTTTATTTCCGTCAATCTGGTTTATCAGACCGTCGACCAGTTAAGGGGCGTTACGGTTTTAGGAGACGACAATCCTCCCGGAATCGTAAATCTTCGGTTTGAAGGACTTACCCCGAATGCCGACGGTTTGTATCAAAAGGCCGATTTTGAAAAGAGACTTAAAGAAGCGATTGATGCATATTATGAAATGGTGGAAGAGTACGGGCTTGCCGCAGCCGCATAATCGGGAGTAAAAACCGGCAGCAGCCGCATAATCGGAGATTAAAAATGACCGGAAGAATCCGTTTTTCAAAAAAGAAAATTAGAAGAGCCGTTAGCATCCTTGCAGTATTCTGCATGGTCTTTGTTGTTGCGTCCTTCTTACCGAGCGTGGCGCATGCCGATGAAATCAAAACAAAGACCGTCCGTGTGGGATATTACGAGAACGAAGTATTCGAAGAGGGTGCCGAGGAAGGTGCGGTAAAAACCGGCTATGCTTACGAGTATTACCGCAAGCTTTCCGAGTATACGGGCTGGAAGTATGAATACGTTTACGGAGACTTCGGAGATCTGTATCAGATGCTTTTGGACGGTGAAATCGATTTGCTGGCCGGACTCGCCTACAGGGAAGAACGTGCCGGATTGATCGGCTATCCGAAAGACATCATGGGACATGAGTCCTATTATCTTGTAAAGCATGATACGGATACGAAGATTACCGCCGATCCCTCAACGATGAACGGGTGTACTGTCGGTGTGCTCGACAGTGCGATGGTCAGTGTACTGAACCGGTATCTGGAGGATAATCACGTAACGGCAAAGGTTGTAACCTATCCGGATTATACGAAACTGTTCGAGGCATTCGATTCCCATGAAGTGGATCTGCTTGCGGCGGAAAGTGACGGCGCCCACGGAAGAGGACATGCCGAAGTGCTTACCGTTTTCGGAGCGTCGGATTACTATCTCTGCGTGAACATTAAGAAGCCGGATCTGTTAAAGGAACTGAATTCCGCGCAGGCGATGCTGGCGGCGGAAGAGCCGAACTATCTGAATCAATTAAGCACAAAATATTACTTCGTCAGTGTGAACGCAAGGGCATTTTCTCTTGCCGAGCGCGAATGGATGGAATCGCATGATACGCTTTTGGTCGGATATCTTGAAAACTATCTGCCGTACTGCGCCACGGATGACAAAGGCGAAGTAACCGGTCTTGTCAGGGATATCATTCCGGCGATTCTAAGCAGTGTCGGAATGGAAAACGTGGCGGTTCTGTACACCGGATATCAAAGCTATGACGATATGATAGAAGCCGTCAATTCGGGAGCAATCGATGTGGCGTTTCCCGTAGGCGGCGGGCTTTATTATTCCGAAGAAAACGGTATTTATCAGACCAATGCGGTGTCTTCCTCCCCTGCGGAACTTGTGTATAAAGGCGAGTTTAACGAGAATACAACTGAACATTTTGCCGCAAACGAAAACAACCGCATGCAGTATTATTTTATAAAGACAAATTATCCGGATGCCGAGATTACGTTCTATCCGTCCTCCGAAAAATGTCTTGAAGCGGTTCTTGCGGGAAAGGCCGGATGCGTCACCTTAAACGGTCTTCGCGCGAACGGTATTCTCAGAAACAGAAAATATGAGGATCTCTCCGTTTATCAGACCGGTTACAGCGATGAAAAATGCTTCGGTGTACAAATCGGTAACGAGGGACTTTTAAAACTTTTAAACCGCGGCATCAACATGCTCGGAAGCGATTATGCGCAGAGTATTTCCCTTAAGTACACCGCAGGATTATATAAATATGATTTCATTGATGTCATCCGAGATCATATTCTGTTGTTCGGAATCATTATTGCGGGAATCATTTCAATCATCGTATTCCTGTTTACGCGTGATATCCTTCGCACAAGAAAGGAAATCCGTGAAAAGGAAATTGCGGGGAAGGCACTTGCACAGGCGTTGGACGATGCCGAACGGGCCAGCCGTGCCAAGACGGTTTTCTTAAACAATATGTCGCATGATATCCGGACACCCATGAATGCCATTGTCGGTTTCATCGCACTGGCGCAGTCGCATATAGACGAGAAAGAACAGGTGGAGGATTACCTCGGTAAAATCTCCGTTTCGAGTCAGCATCTGCTGGCACTGATTAACGATGTACTCGATATGAGCCGCATCGAAAGCGGAAACGTAACCATTGAGGAAGCGGATGTTCATCTGCCCGAGGTGATTTCGGATCTTCATACGATTATCCAGTCCAATATTTCGGTGAAGCATCTGAATCTGTCCGTTGATAGTAAGGATGTGATCCATGAAGACATCGTAACCGACAAACTGCGGTTAAAACAGGTGCTTTTAAATATTCTGTCCAATGCGATTAAATTCACTCCGGAAGGAGGAGACATTTTTTTTACGGTGAAGGAAAAAGCTTCTTCTAAGGATGGCGCGGAATATGTATTTACAGTGAAAGACAACGGCATCGGAATGAGCGAGGAATTCCGGAAAACGATTTTTGATGCGTTCAGCCGCGAGCGAACCAGCACGGTCAGCGGCATTCAGGGAACGGGGCTCGGAATGGCCATTACGAAGAATATCGTGGATCTGATGGGCGGTACGGTTACGGTAAGCTCCACGGAAGGAGAAGGAAGCGAATTCATTGTCACGCTGCCGTGTAAATTCAGCGAACGGAAAGTAAGCGAAGAAGAGAAAGAAAAAGAAGAGAAAAAAGAACTTCCGGATTTCTCCGGCAAACGTGTTCTTCTTGCCGAAGATAACGAAATGAATCAGATGATTGCGGAAGCGATTCTGACGGAAGCGAAATTCACGGTGGAGATTGTCGGTGACGGAGAGGAAGCCGTGGAACGGATGAAAGAAAAGCCGGCACGATATTACGACATCATCATGATGGATATTCAGATGCCGAAAATGGACGGCTATGAAGCGGCGAGACGAATCCGTGCAATGGAAGAAAAAGAAAAAGCCAATATTCCGATTGTTGCCGTTACGGCAAACGTTTTCGAAGAAGACAGGAAAACCGCAATGGATGCCGGCATGAGCGGTCATCTCGCAAAGCCGTATGATGTACCGGCAATGATGGACATGTTAAAGAAACTACTGTTGTAGGTGAATTCAGCAGGTAACAACTGCAGGCAATTATTGTTGCCAAAAAAAGCAGATGATATCGCATGGGGAAGGGGGCATATTATGCAATACAGATTAATCGGCGAAACCTACTATATCCGTTTCGACAGAGGAGACGAAGTCGTTTCCGGCATTCTTGACATCTGCAAAAAGGAGGGAATCGAAAGTGCCGTTTACTCCGGTATCGGCGGCTGCAGCGAAGCGGTGATTCAGACGTTTCTTCCGGACAAAGGAGAGTTTGAATCCCATCCCGTTACGGGAATGCTTGAGTTAGTATCCTTCATGGGAAACGTCATATCCGACGAAGAAGGAACACTCTATCATCACACGCATGCCATGTTTGCATACAAAGACGGAGACGAACATAAGACGATCGGCGGACACTTAAAATCAACCACCGTTTTGTATACGGCGGAGATTGAACTTCGCCCGACAATCGGAGGAAGTATTAAAAGAACCTACAACCCGGAAACGGGAACAGGATTTTGGGCGTTGTAAATGAGTTGACGGATTCGCAACATGGAATTAAAATATATGTGTTAATGTAAATCTTGAACCATCTTGAAATGGAGGAGAAAAGCAATGGCAGAAGCAAAGAAAGCTGCTCCTAAGAAAGCAGCACCCGCAGCAAAGAAAGAAACAGCTAAGAAAGCAGCACCTGCAAAGAAGGCAGCTCCCAAGGCAGCAGCTAAGGCACCTGCAAAGAAGGCAGAAGCTCCCAAGAAGGCAGCACCTGCAAAGAAGGCAGCTCCCAAGGCAGCAGCTAAGAAGCCTGCAGCAAAGCCCGTTAAGAAACTTGGCAAGATTGTTTTTGAGTTTGACGGACAGCAGATCGATTACAAGGCAATCGAAAAGAAAGCAGCTAAACTTGGCGGAAACGTTTATGTAGTTGCAGCTGAGAAGAAGATTTTTGATGCTGACGGAAATTCTGTAGATCTGTTCTGATTTTTCAAAGAATAAACCAAGACTGAAAAAAGGAGGGGCAAAAGCTTCTCCTTTTTCAGTTAAAAAAGTCTTTTAGGATGCCCGGAGGTTTTCTTCGGGCTGATTTTATGGTAAAATATAAGTTCAGGGGGGACAGTTTTTAAAAACAAAGGAGAAAAAATGAAGAAAAAAACAGTTTCACGAATTTTGGTGACAGTCGCAGCTTTGGCAATGCTTACAGCCATGCTTGGCGGTTGCAGCGGTAAGGGTGAGAATACCGTAACATCCGAACCGGTTGTTGTTCTTGAACCCCAGAGTGCGAACAATCCCGGTGCAGCAAGCGAACCCGCCCCGGAAGTCGAAGATGCAACGAAGAGCGGCAGAGCGGACGGCGAACGCTTTGATGATACCATCATCCTGGAAGGCATGGAAGAAACGGTGCATTACGAACATGCAATCAGTTTCCCCGTCGGTGTCGAACTGGATTATGATTACGAATCCTTTAAGCGTAATACCGAGCCTGAGAGAATCACATTCGTTTCTTTATATGACGATGAAGAGAAGCCTGAGAATTATCTTGAGATTACCTTCAGCACAGAGAGCGCGGAGAGCGTGATTGCTTCCGAAAGCGAAGCACTTTCCAAAGATTATGAGATACTTACATCCGAACGTGAACTGACGAATGCGGGAACCTGCACCAGAATCGAGGCTTCCGTAATTAAGGGAACCAACGACATGGCCGATCAGATTGTGGTAGTATATGTGATTCCCGCAGAAGACGGATGCAGAATTGCGAAAGCACATTATGCCATCGAAGCAGCAGAAGGCTTCGGACACAGATTTAACTATATGCTTGACACGTTATATGTTCTGAAAAGAAGCTGAGAACAAATAGGAACTCATTTAGGGGTACTGTAAAAACTGTAATGGGGGGATTATATGGATTTACAGGCAATCGTTGATTCTTTTTCCACAATGGCATGTGTGATTTCCGTAGAAAAAAAACCGGGCGGAAATACCAGAGTCTTTCGTATTGTTACGGGAAACAAACCATACATCGATTCCATCAATCATCCGATTCCGAGCATGAGGATGAAAAGAGATGTTTTTGTTCCGAATCTTGAATATACGGAATACATGGAACGGGATTTAAACTTCGAAGATTACTGCTACCGTGCGGCAATCGGAAAGAAGAGTCTGAATTCTTATGCGTATGCGGACAGAATGAGCGTCTGGTTTAACATGACGTTTCTGCCGATTGAATCCGACGATGAGGAATTCGGTTACTGTATCTATCTGATGGAATTCAGTACCGAGGCCAGTTCGGAGAGGATGTCCAATATCTCCGGAGATATTGCTTCTTCCGTTCTGGAAACCTGTATCCGCCTTCGCGGAACCAATGATTTTAAAGCAACCATGCAGGATGTTCTCTGCGGAATCGGCGAGCTCTGTGTAGCCGAGCACTGCTGCATCCTTGTCATGGAAGAGATGGAAAGAAACTGCTATGTTTTTGCGGAATCATTATCCAAGGACACGCCGCTTCTTCCGATGGATAACTACATCAATAAAGATTTCTATGATATTGCGGAATCCTGGGCTGCCACCATCGCGGGCAGCAACTGTCTGATTGCAAAAGACGAGCAGGATATGCTGTTAATCGAAGAACGCAATCCGGTCTGGTACAAGTCTTTAACCGACGCCGGAGCACGCAATATTGTTCTTTTCCCCTTAAAATCGAGAAACCGTCTTTTGGGCTATATGTGGGCCATTAATTTTGATGCCTCTAAAAGTATAAGAATTAAAGAGACACTGGAAGTTACCACGTTTATTCTGGGCTCGGAACTCGGAAACTACCTGCTTTTAGACCGGCTCAAAGCCCTAAGTTCCAAAGACATGCTGACCGGTGTCATGAACCGGAATGAGATGAACAATTACGTGGAAGCATTATGCAATGACGAGAAATACGCGGACTGCTCCGTAGGCGTTTTGTTTATTGACATGAACGGGTTAAAAACAATCAATGACTCGCACGGTCACACGGCAGGAGACATTACCTTAAAGAATGCGGCGGAAGTGCTTCGAAAGGTTTTTGACAAAAAGGAAATTTTCCGCGCCGGAGGTGATGAATTCACCGTTATTGTAAGGGATATTTCGCAGGAAGAACTGTTTGAAAGGATTGAAAAGATTAAAGAATACAGTAAGGAATATGAGAATCTTTCCTTTGCCGTCGGCGGATGTGTTGAGAAGAACTGCAGAAACGTCCGTATGGCGCTTCGTATCGCCGATGAGCGAATGTACGAGGATAAATGGCATTTCTATGCGGATAACCCGGAAGGCCATCCGGCAGAGCAGTACGGTTTAAGAGATATCAAGAGGATGGTAAGCGGAAAAACGGAGATTACGGAAGTTGCGGATACCGACAGAGATTATCTGACCGGTCTGTTAAACCGGAATGCGTTCATGCGTTTTGCCGACTGCTATCAGAAAGTCATGCATCAGAGGGATACCGAAATCGCCATCGTGTATTTTAACTTAAGCGGCATGAAAAACTTTAACAAAAAATACGGTTTTTCCGAGGGCGATATTTTAATCAAGACCATGGCGAAAATCATAGAGCAGGAGTTCGGTTCGGACCAGAGCGGACGATTCGGTCAGGACCATTTTGCGGTATTCACGGAAAGAAAAGGGCTGGAAACGAAACTGAAAGAAGTCTTTCTGGAAATGAAACGTGCAAACAGCGGCAAAACACTAAACGTCAGGGCCGGTGTCTATCCGGATTCCATGGGACTTGTGGAAAGTTCGCTGGCATGCGACAGAGCAAAGGCCGCCTGCAATATTCACAGGGATGAAAACAGATCCTATTACTGGTTCTTTGACAGAAACATGCTGGAGAAGGAACTGAGGAAGCAGTATGTAATCAACAATCTCGACCGTGCAATCGATGAAAACTGGATTACCGCATACTATCAGCCCATTGTTCGCGGAACGAACCGGAGAGTGAGCGATGAGGAAGCTTTGGCAAGATGGATCGATCCCGAAAAAGGGATGCTTTCGCCTGCGGATTTTATACCCATTCTGGAAGAAAGCAAATTGATCTACAAGGTTGACCTTCGCATGGTGGATATCATTCTGGAGAAGTTAAAGAGGCAGAAGAATGCCGGTCTTTTACTGGTTCCGAACTCGGTCAATCTTTCCAGAACGGATTTTGAAGTGATTGATATTGTCGAAGAAATCACCAACCGCGTGGATGCGGCCGGAATCCCGAGAAAACTGCTTACCATCGAGATTACGGAAAGTATCATCGGTGAGAATTTCGAATTCATGAAAGCGCAGATTGAACGGTTCCGGACGCTGGGATTCAAGGTATGGATGGATGACTTCGGAAGCGGATACTCTTCCCTTGATTTATTGCAGGAGATTCATTTCGACGTAATCAAATTCGACATGCGTTTCATGCGACAGTTTAATCAAAAGCCCGAGTCGCGGGTAATTTTAAAGGAGCTGGTGCACATGACAAAGGCTCTGAATTCCGAGACGGTAGCCGAAGGTGTCGAAACGGAAGAACAGGTGGAATTCCTATGTGAAATCGGCTGTACGAAGATGCAGGGATATTATTACTGCGAACCCATTCCGATGGCAAAAATCCTGGAAAGATACCGTACGGGCACGCAGATTGGTTTTGAGAAACAGATGGAATACCGTTAGTTTGATATAAAGGAGGAATGTAGATGTCCGAAGAATACGAAAACATTCAGAAGAACGGTACCGGATGGATTAAATGGGTTGTAATCGGTCTGGTATTCTTTATTCTTGTGCTGGGCGCTCTGGCCGGAATCGGATACGGTGTGACCACATATCTGAAAGCACAGCAGAATCAGCAGCCTGCAGTTACTTCACAGTATCTGGCTTCCAAACTGGAAGATGCCAGTGATTTAACCACGGCCCAGATTACCTATACCGGAATCATTCATTACGATGACGGCGGAATTCCTTTCCTGACCCAGAAAAAGTACAGCATGATGTATTCCGCAACGGTGGAAGCGGGAATCGATTTATCCGGCGTGGAAATCGAAGTGACGGATGACAAAGTAATTGTGAAACTTCCCGAAGTCAAAGTGGATGAACCGCAGGTGGATCTTGATTCCATCGAATTCTATGATGATTCCTTTGCGCTTTTCAACTGGGATCAGAAAGAGGACGGTGTCGATGCCATGAAGGAAGCAAGAGAGGACTGCAAGAAAAAGGCGGATATTTCAAGCCTGGAAGGCAGGGCTTACGAGAATGCCAAAGAGATCGTAAGAAAACTTCTCGAAGATGCAGTGGGCGACAGAACAATTGAAGTGGAGTAATACGTTTTTATGAATTACGATTGCCTGATAGTGGACGATGAAGAAGTACTCGCCAAAAACACCGGCGAGTACTTTAATATGTTTGAAGTAAAAACCGCAGTGGTACATTCCGTGGCGGAAGCGGACCGTTTTTTTAAGGAGAATGATGCTTCACTTCTTTTGCTTGATATCAATTTGGGAGACGGAAGCGGCTTCGAATTCTGCAAACGAATCCGTGAAACGAAGAGTATTCCGATTCTGTTTATTTCCGCAAGAAATACCGACGATGATAAAATCATCGCATTAAACATCGGCGGTGACGATTACATTGAAAAACCGTACTCCCTGGGCGTTTTACTGGCGAAGGTCCGTGTGGTATTAAAGCGATACGGTTCTCCTGCCGCCGACACCGTAAAAAAAGCGTCCGAAAAGGAATTTAAGGACGGAACGGTTACGATTGATTACGTGAATAAAAAAGTATTCCGTAACGGCGAAGAAAAGAAATTAACGAGCCTGGAATATACGCTTTTAAAATACCTGACCGACAATGCCAACCGCCTGATTACCAAACAGGAACTGTTCGACAATGTCTGGAACGATAAATTCACATCGGACGGAACGTTAAACGTTCACATCCGCAAACTGCGCGAGGCCGTGGAAGAGGATCCGCAGCAGCCGAAGAGGATTATTACGGTGTGGAAAGAAGGATATCGCTATGAAACGGGGGATTCGGAATGAAAAAATCTCCCTTTCTTCTTTTGATTGTCTTAACGCTTCTTTCGGAAATAATTCTTTGTTTTTTCATCATACGAAGCATCCGTGACGACGGACAGGATACCGTTGTAATTAACGAATGTTTAAAAAGCGTCGGGGAAAACTTCGGTGATTCCGACCGCTATATAAAGACTCTGCCGTATACGGTGATCGATACCGAAGGGACGGTACTGTTTTTGTGTACCGGCGACGGCAGCGGCAAAGATGCGGTTTTGGTGAATGCCTCGGATTTATCGAAATCGGTAAACGAAGCGGTTCACAATAACGATACGATTCTGGACATCCAGGAAGACGGGGAAGTAATCGGAAAAATTCTGTTTCATAACGGCACCGCCATTCGGACAAGCCGTGCAAAGAAATCCCTGATGCAGGTTCTGATTCTTTTTTCCGCGCTTCAGCTGATTCTGGTTTTTGCATTTTATGCATATCTGAAACATACGATTATAAAACCGTTTTCAAAACTGAACGATTTTGCCGTCCGCATTGCCGGAGGTAATCTTGACATCCCCCTTACCGTCGATAAAAAGCATGTATTCGGCTCCTTTACGGAAGCCTTTGATTTAATGCGTTCGGAACTGAAGAAAGCGCAGATGGCCGAGAAAAAGGCCAATGACGAAAAGAAGGAAACCATTGCGAAACTTTCCCATGATATCAAAACACCCGTGGCTTCCATCAAGTCTTCTTCCGAAATCGGATATGAACTGGCAGGGGATGAAAAAAGCAGGGAGTATTTCCATCTGATCAACGAAAAAGCGGATCAGATTAAAACACTGACGGACAATCTTTTTACCTCCAGTGTGCAGGAGGTGACACAGATTGCCGTAACGCCCGGCAAACAGCCGTCTGACGTTGTGGAAACTCTTTTGAAAAACGCCGATTACCTGCATAAGGCCGTAACGGATGCCAACACGGAGAAAGCGGATGTTTATGCGGTTCCGAAGTGCGAAGTTACGGTGGATAAGTTAAGGCTTCAGCAGGTTTTCGACAATCTTTTCATGAATTCCTATAAGTATGCGGATACGGACATTACCTTAAATGCGACACTTTCCGAAGAGTATCTTGTTGTTGAAATTGCGGACAACGGTCCCGGTGTGAAGGCGGAAGAACTGCCGTTAATAAAAGAAAAATACAGGCGCGGTGTCAATGCGTCCGATAAGGACGGCGCGGGACTCGGACTGTATTTAAGCGAGTATTTCTTAAACGAAATGGGCGGAATGCTGGAGATAGAAAGCAGCGAAGGCGCGGGATTCCTTGCCCGGGTTTACTTAAGAAGAGATTTAAGGAATATTTAAGACTTTCTTAAAGGCACTTAAGGATTGAAACCGTAGAATGTGTCTTGTAAGGAGGGAGAAATCCATGAAAAACATTATCGAAACCAATAAACTCTGCAAGACATTTTCCAACGGCGGCATTCAGCAGCATGTACTGAAAAACATTGACTTAGAAATCCGCGAAGGCGATTTTACCATCATCATGGGAGCCAGCGGCGCCGGTAAATCCACACTTTTATATGCACTGTCCGGTATGGACCGTCCGACCTTCGGCGAGGTTACATTCTGCGGTCAGGAAATCACGAACTTAAGCTCCGACGAGCTCGCACTTTTCAGAAGAAAAAACTGCGGCTTCGTTTTCCAGCAGACTTATTTAATCGATTCGATGTCGGTTCTCGACAACGTACTGGCAGCAGGGTTACTGATCAACCGGAATAAAAAAGAGGTAACCGAAAAAGCGAAGAATATTTTAAAGAGCGTCGATATTAACGAAATGCTCTGGGATAAATTTCCGACACAGATTTCCGGCGGAGAAGCACAGAGAGTCGGTATCGCAAGAGCACTTGTAAACGAACCGGACCTGGTATTCGCGGATGAGCCTACCGGTGCACTGAATTCCCAGACCGGTCGTGATGTACTGGATGCACTGAGCAAATTCAACGCGCAGGGACAGTCCATCGTCATGGTAACCCATGATATCACTTCCGCAAGAAGAGGCAACCGTATCCTCTATGTAAAGGACGGAGAAATCGCAGGAGAGTGCGAACTCGGAGCCTATGTTTCCGGTGATAAGGAACGTCATCAGAAACTGCGCGATTTCCTGGGAAAGATGGGGTGGTAGGTATGGAAAAAACAATTCTTCTTACCAAATCCCATTTCCGCAAAAACAAAGCGACGTCCATCGGATTATTCCTGTTAATGATTCTGGCAGCCCTTTTAATCTCGGCTTCCATGCTTCTTTTTACGGATGTTTATCCGACCGTATCGCGTGAGGCGGTAAGACTGAACGCCGGTGACGGATTCTTCCGTCTGACCAAGGACATTTCCTCCGTTGACGATGCGGTGATTGAGAAACTGATGGACGGACAGACCGCCGAATACGAAGCCTATCATGCACTTTGCTACAAATCCGTATCCGTTCCGTTCGGTGACGGAAAAGTGGTGATGAACATCCAGATTAACGGATCCGAAGCACTTGACAAGAAAGTTGCCAGAACGGAAATCGTGACGGAAGATCCGCTTATTACAAAGAACTACGTATACCTTCCGTATCAGTTTTATACCAGCAAAAGCTTCAAAACCGGAGATCTTTATTCCTTCGAACTTCTGGGAAACAAATACGATCTGACCGTAAAAGGTTTTACCAACAATACCTATTTCGGCTGCAACAACAACGGAACCTACGAGTTAATCGTGGATGATGATACCTTCGAAGAGATCTTTGAAAGGGATGCGCCCACGCAGGAAGGAATTGTAATTCCCTACGTATTAAAGGAAGGCGTGAAGCAGAGCAAGTTCGCCATCCGCGTCAGCAATGATCTGTTAAAATATTCGGCAGATACCGAAGTAAACAGCGTCAGCCTTTCCTCCGTCATTACGGGAAGAACGTTCATGTCCCTGATTATTGCGGTATCGTTCCTGGCAGTCAGCATCCTGGTTCTTCTGGTCATCATACTGATGCTTGTAAACAGCATTACGAATTACATCAAGGAAAACATGCAGACAATCGGTGCCTTAAAGGCAATCGGTTATACCTCCAAAAACATCAAGGATTCCCTGCTTTTGATGTTCGGCGGAATGGGAATTCTGGGAAGCGCCGTCGGAGTAGCACTTTCCTACGCGGTTATTCCGATAATTGCCGGTTTCGTGGTCGTACAGATGGGTGTCCCCTTCAATGTAAAATTTGATCTGCTGCCTTCCGTCATTGCTTTCGGAATCGTGGTATTCTACATTTTCTTTGTCACATTACTGTCCGTACGAAAAATCCGCTCCATCGATCCAATCATTGCATTGCGTGACGGCGTTAAGGCACACAATTTCCGCAAAAACCGTTTCCGCCTGGACCGTTCCGTATTCGGACTGAATATAAGCCTTGCTTTTAAGACCATGTTCGGGAACATGAGACAGAACGTCATTACCTTTATCGTAACCGGAGTGATTGTATTCCTTTGTGTCATTGCACTTCTCATGTTTGAGAATTTTAACCGTCATCCGAAACTGGAGATGTTAAGTTTCGAAATCTGCAGCGGCGTGGTAGCGGTGGATTACGAGAAAAAGGATGAAGTCCTGGAGTTCCTTAACGAAAGAGATGACATTAAAAATGTCCGCAATATCGTAAACACCTATCTTTACTACAACGACGAAGACAAGCTCTGGGCCTATATTATGGACGATCCGGCCCTTTTAAAGAACCAAAACGTCATCTACGACGGCCGTATTCCGAAGTATGACAATGAAGTTGCCATAAGCGGTAAATTCGCGAAGGAATACGGATTAAAAACCGGAGACGAGATCAGACTCGAATACGGTGACGAAGCGTACACGTACCTGATTACCGGCCTTTTACAGACAACCAACAACGACGGAAAAGAGGCTTTGTTATCCAAAAAAGCCGCAGAGCATATGATTGATTTTACCTATTCGCCTGCTTTCTACAATTTCGATTTGGCGAAAGAATATGAATCGGATGACGATGCCGAAGAGGCATGCGGTAAGGTCCTGGATGCATGCAACGACGAATACGGCGAGCACATCGTCAGCACCGTGAACTTCATTGAAGTAATCAGCGGTTCCATGACGACGTTTAAGAGCATCGCGGTATTAATGCTTTACATGGTATGCGGTATTTCCGCAGCGGTGATTCTGCTTGTGCTGTTCCTTTTAATCAAGTCCTTCCTGTACTCGAAGAGAAAGGATTACGGAATCTGCAAGGCAGTCGGTTATACCTCGAACAATTTAATCCTGCAGACGGCACTCAGCTTTATGCCTCCGATTGTTGTTTCGGTGATTGTATTCTCCGTGGGATCGTATTTCGCGGCCAACCCCTACATGAATATGATGATGGGCTCGTTCGGAATCGTAAAGGCCAACATGGACATTCCCATTCCCGGTGTGATCATAATCGGAATCGGAATCGTGGCGGTTTCCTTCCTGTTTGCCGTATTCGAGGCAAGAAGGGTAAAGAAAATCGAGGCATATAAAATTCTGCTTGCGGAATAAGACATTTGTGACATTACGGCCGGAAAGAGCATCGAAACGGTGCTCTTTTTGCGTGGTATGACGGGCATGCCGTCAATCTGTGGTGAAAGTCCACGTGGGGCGTAGTTGCCGACGAACCCCAAAGCGACTCCCAAGGCTCACACCGTGAG
>DLBG01000077.1 GCA_002494135.1 Lachnospiraceae bacterium UBA7027 | reverse complement strand
CTGATTTATCTCTTCCGTCCGTGTTACGAGATGAGTGCATTTGCATCGAGGATCAGTGCCACTTCGCCGTTTCCAAGAATCGTAGCGCCGCTGATGTATTTGCTCTTCCCGATGAATTTGCCCATGTTCTTGATAACGATTTCCATCTGGCCAATCATTTCATCCACCACGATGCCTGCAAGCCGGTCGCCCTTCTTGGCGATTAAAACCAGCAGATCCGCATCCGCGGGGTTGGAACTTTCGATTTCGAGTTCCTCGGTCAGCCGGACCAGCGGAATCACGTTTCCGCGAAGGTAGATCACTTCTCTTCCCTGTATGGTTTTCACGTCACTGACCGGAATACTTTCAATGGTCTGGATAGAGCCCAGGGAGATTGCATATTTTTCACCGCCGACAACCACCATCAGAGTCTGAATGATGGCAAGGGTTAACGGAAGGCGGATGGTAAACGTACTGCCTTCGCCGAGTTTTGTGGATACTTCCACTTCACCGGAAAGGGATTCGATTTTACTCTTTACCACGTCCAGGCCCACGCCGCGGCCGGAAATGTCCGATACCTGCTTGGCGGTGGAGAAACTCGGCTGGAACAGAAGGTCGATGGCTTCCTTCTCGCTCATCGCATCTGCCTGCTCCTGCGTGATTTTACCTTTTTCCACAGCCTTGGCCTTAACGGCTTCGACATCGATTCCGTTACCGTCATCGCTGACTTCGATGACAACATTGTTGCCGTCCTGATAAGCGTCCAGGTGAATCGAACCGACTTCGGGCTTTCCGCGCTTTGCTCTCACTTCCGCAGATTCCAGGCCATGATCGGCGGAATTTCGAAGAAGGTGCATTAAGGGATCGCCGATTTCATCGACCACGGTACGGTCAAGTTCGGTGTCCTCACCGGTCATATACAGTTCCATCTGCTTGTTGAGCTTCTTTGAAAGATCGCGAATCATACGCGGGAATTTGGTTACCACGGATTCGATGGGCACCATTCGGACCTTCATGACGGATTCATGAAGCGAGGTGGTGACGGATTCGAGGTATTCGATCTGTTCGTTAAATGCAAGAGAGTTCGTTCCGAGTTCGGAATCTGCCACACTGACAAGAGAGTTTTTCGAAATGATCAGCTCGCTTACCAGGTTCATTAAGGAGTCCAGTTTTTCAATGTCGACGCGGACGGTTCTTCCGACCACGGGCTTTGCCATGGCTTTCTTCTGGCCCTGGGCGCCCTTTGCGGCATTCGTAGCACCCACCCCTCCCTGTGCGGCTGTATTCTTTGTCTGGGCATTCGCTGCACCGTCTTTGGCACCGTCCCCGGCATTTGAAGCGTCGGCATTCGCTGCGGCTTTGGTTTCAGAGTCCGCACCGGTATTTTCTTCGTTAAAATTCACCACATCGCCTACCGCGTCTTCGATTTCGGAGACGTTTTTGATGGCTTCGATGACCTTTTCCAGAGGTTCTTCGGTTAAATAGATGACGCTGAAATCCTTGTCAAAGCGCTCGTCTTCGATATCCTGCACGCTTGGTACGGAAAGAATGACTTCGCCCAAATCTTCCATGGCACGGAATACCAAAAATGCACGGGCCGCTTTTAACAGGCAGGATTCCTGTACGTAAACACTGATTCCGTAAGCATGAAGTCCCTCTTTGACCGCATCTTCGATGGCGGATTTCTCCACGTTTCCGATTTTAATCTGTTTCCATTTATGTTTTCCCTCTGCCGGGTCCGCAGTCTTTGCGGCGGCTTCGGGCGTCTGTTCGGCGTTCTTTCCGCTCTTTGTGCCCTCCGTCCCTTCCGCACCGCCTGATTGCTTCTCGCTCTCTGCGGGTGCCGAATCGGCAGGTTTTTCTTCCGCTTTTACCAGAAAATCGTTGACGGCTTTGATTAGCGGCTCATTGTCATTTTCGCCCTCGTCTGCCGTTTCCTGAATCGTGGATACGTATTCCTCGAGTGCATCCAGGCAGCGGAACAGAACGTCAATCATCTCGGTGCTAACTTTGACATTGCCGTTTCTGACTTCGGAGAAAACATTCTCCATATCGTGCGTCAGTGTCTGCATGCGCTTAAATCCCATGGTACCGGACATTCCCTTTAAGGAATGCGCCGCACGGAAAATCTCGTTGATGGTCTCCGGGTTCTCTCCGTCCTGCTCGAGATTCATGATTTGCGTATTCAGATTCTCCAAATGTTCTTTGGCTTCGTCGATGAAAATCTCCAGATACTGGCTGACATCCATGGTTACCCCTCCATGTGTTTTCTGATTTCCCCGCCGATTTGTTCAATCGGAAGGACGATACAGTCCGGTATATTCTTTCTGATACTTCCCGGCATTCCGTTGATTACGCTCGTTTCTTCGTTCTGCGCAATCACGGTTACCTTCTTTTTCTCTCTTAATGCTTTGATTCCCGCCGTTCCGTCGGATCCCATTCCGGTTAAAACCGCCGCCACCACATAATCGTAATTCGATTCGGCGATGGATTCGAACAGAATGTTTGCGCTCGGTCTTACGCCTTCCCTCGGCGGTTCCGAGGAAAGCTGCACGATGTGGCCGCCCGGGATATGCTTTATGCGCAAATGCTGCCCCGCCGGCGCGATATAGATTTTACCGGGACGGATTCGCTGTCCGTCTTCGGCTTCGATTACGGGCAGCCGGCATTTTTCGCTCAGGGCCTTTGCAAAATGGGATGTAAATCCGACCCACATGTGCTGCACCACAACCACGGGATAAGGAAAGTCCGCAGGCAAATCGGGCAGAACCTTAAGCAAAGCACCCGGCCCGCCGGTGGAACTGGCAATTGCAACGATGCCCTTTTTTTGTTGTACATTGTTTTTCTCATTTTCCACCGGGATTCCCCCCATCTTGATTTAAGCAATAAAACCCTCTTTCATCCCGGCCGGGGATGAAGAAGGGTTTCAGCCGATTATTTTAGATACTGCCTCGATGACACGGTCAGCCTGGAAAGGCTTAACGATGTAGTCTTTTGCGCCTGCCTGAATGGAATCGATGACCATGGACTGCTGTCCGAGGGCGGAACACATTACCACATTCGCCTCGGGATCGAAGGAACGGATGATCCGCAGGGAAACAATGCCGTCCATTTCCGGCATGGTGATGTCCATAAGGACAAGTGCGGGATGAAGCTCTTTGTAAAGCGCAACCGCTTCCTTGCCGTCCTTCGCCTCGCCAATGACCTCGTAACCGTTTTTGGTAAGGATATCGCGGATGATCATACGCATGAATGCCGCATCATCCACAATCAGAATACCTTTCCCCATAATTTTCTCCTCACTGTCTGACTTTTTTTAATTCATCAAAAATACAGTCGTTTAAGATCTTGATATACGTGCCCTTCATTCCGGAGGACTTTGCCTCAATGACACCCGCGCTCTCAAGCTTGCGCATCGCGTTAACGATGACGGATCGCGTGATGCCCATGCGGTCGGCGATTTTACTTGCAACCAGCACCCCCTCGAGGTTGTGAAGCTCTTTGAAAATCTCAACCAGCGCATCGACTTCCGCTGCGGAAAGGGATGCCATCGCGGACTGCGCACTCTGCACGCGGCGCTTCTCGCGGTCGATTTCTTCCGCTACGGAACGAAGCATTTCCAGACCAATGATGGAAGTGGAATATTCGCAGAGAATGATATCGTCGATATCGAACTCCTCGCTGCAACGGTAAATTAACAGCGTACCGAAGCGGTCTCCGCTCATGAAAATCGGAATCACCAGAAGGTGATAAGCTTTCGCATCCGTTTCCTCGAAGCCGAGCGTCCGGATGTTGACGTTTTCCTTCGTGGAAAGAATCTCAATCATTCTCTCGTTGAGGCTTTTGTCGATGTACTCTCCGATTTCGTCGGTCAGAAGTTCGTCGATGACTTTTACTTCCGGTGTGTTTGCCGAACCCAGCACCTTGCCCTTTTTCGAAAGAAGCAGGCAGTTGGCACCGGTGCTTTCGCAAAGCAACCGGCAGATGTCCTCGAATCTGACTCTTCCGTCGTCTTTGTCGCGAAGAAGCTTACCGATGCGACGGGTTCGATCCAATAATTGTACACTTCCCATATTCGTTACCCCCCCTAAGTTACGGTGTGTTAAGGCTTTTCCTGAGAATAGCCGCATTCCTGGGTTGCGCAGACTAAATGATTTCCTTTGTTTACCAAAACATTGCCGCATTTCGGGCATTTTAAGTCAACGGGTTTCTGCCAGATCATAAAATCGCAGTCCGGAGCGCCCTCGCAGCCGTAGTAACGGCGGCCCTTCTTGGTTTTACGTTCCACGATGTCCTTACCGCACTTCGGGCAGCTGACTCCGATACGAATCAGGATGGTCTTGGTATTGCGGCATTCCGGGAACCCGGGGCAGGCTAAGAATCTGCCGTGCGGGCCGTACTTATAAACCATTTTTCTGCCGCAAAGTTCGCAGATTTCATCGCTTTCTTCATCCTGAACTTTGATTTTATCCAGATTTTCCTCCGCTTCTCTGACCGCCTCGTCAAGGTCGGGATAGAAGTTGCGGATGATGGTCTTCCAGTTAACCGTGCCTTCTTCCACCTTATCCAGAAGCGCTTCCATATTTGCGGTGAATTCCGTATCCACGATGCTCGGGAAAGATTCTTTCATGAGGCGGTTCACCACTTCACCGAGTTCGGAAACGTAAAGGTTCTTCTCCTCTTTCAGAACGTAGTGACGGCCCATGATGGTGGAAATGGTCGGCGCATAGGTACTCGGGCGGCCGATGCCCTGCTCTTCCATGGCGCGTACGAGCGTACTTTCCGTAAAATGTGCGGGCGGCTGCGTAAAGTGCTGCTCCGCATCGAATTCGCCGAAGGTAACTTTGGTTTTCTCGGTGATGGAATTCAAAAGTGCATTGTTCTCCGCTTTCTCGTCGTCATCGGAAGCATATACGCTTCGATAACCGTCGAAGGCGATTTTAGACGCGCTGACACGGAAAATATAATCTTTCGCAATGATTCTTACCGCTACCGTTTCGAAAACGGATGCTGCCATGCGGCTTGCGGTAAAACGTTTCCAGATGAGCTGGTAAAGTCTGTACTGGTCTCTGGAAAGAATGTTCTTTACGGATTCGGGGGTGCGGTTGATATCCGTGGGACGGATGGCTTCGTGTGCATCCTGAATACGCTTCTCGTCTTTCTTGGTCTTTTCTTCGGTGATGCAGTACTCTTTGCCGTATTTGGCGGTGATATACTGCTCTGCCATTGCCTTGGCTTCATCGGAGACACGGGTACTGTCGGTACGCAGGTAGCTGATGAAGGCAACGGTGCCTTCTCCTTTTACTTCCACGCCTTCGTATAACTGCTGTGCGATTCGCATGGTCTTTGCGGTTGCAAAGCCCAACGTCTTATTTGCCTCCTGCTGCATGGTGGAGGTGGTAAACGGCAGGGGCGACTTGATGGTACGCTTGCCGGTTTTAACGTCTAAAATTTCAAATTTAGCGCCTTTTAAGGCCTTTTCTATCTTTTCAACGTCTTCTTTGGAAGTAAGCTCCATTTTGGCGTCTTTGGTGCCGTAGAAGGATGCCACAAGGGGATTCTTCTCTCCTTCGATGTTGAATTTGGCCCCGAGCGTCCAGTATTCCTTCGGAATAAAGGCGTTGATTTCATCCTCACGGTCGCAGATCATGCGTAAGGTTACGGACTGCACACGGCCTGCGGAAAGACCGCGTTTTACCTTCGCCCAGAGAAGCGGGCTGATCCGGTATCCCACCATACGGTCAAGGATACGTCTTGCCTGCTGTGCATCCACAAGATTCATATTGATCTCTCTGGCGTTCTTTAAGGACTCTTTTACGGCGTTCTTGGTAATTTCGTTGAACGTGATACGATAGACCTTTTTATCCTGCAATTTGAGTGTCTCATACAGGTGCCAGGAAATTGCTTCTCCTTCACGGTCCGGGTCGGTTGCAAGATATATCTTTTCCGCCTTCTTGGTTTCCTTACGAAGTGCGGATACCACGTCCCCTTTGCCGCGGATGGTAATGTACTTCGGTTCGTAGTCGTTTTCGACATCGATACCCATCGTACTCTTCGGAAGATCTCTTACGTGGCCCTGGCTGGCAATGACCTCGTAGTTGCTCCCCAAAAACTTCTTAATCGTCTTCACCTTTGCGGGTGACTCCACAATAACTAAATACTTTGCCATTTTCTCCTGATTTCCTTTACTGTTTCCGAAAGAATATTTGCGCTTTCACGCCACAACAAGACCCATCGCAGTCTTCCTGCGACGCGTCAGTCGTTTTCTACAATATATCATAATGTAAAAAGATGCAAGTAAGTTCCTACTTAATAAAAGGAATGTACTGCTTTTTAAAGCCCTTCCAAAGGGATTTTAAAACAAGTCCCGCAATCAGGTAGATTGCAAGAAGGATGACGATCGGGATGATCTTTCGAAGCACGCCGCCGAACATCTTTTTTCCAAACTTTGAAAAGAGGGCTATCAGAAAAGCTTTCATAATATATACCTCCAAGCTCAAACTGCCATCGAACAATTCAGATGAAAATTACATACAATTCGATGTTCTGTTTATTATTGTAACATAAATTCACGGAATCTGTCACGCAGGATATGCGTAAAGGCCCGTCTGCCTCGGGAAATGTGCATAAGAATAATGCAATAAAAATAAGGACTGCATGGGAATCGAGTAGGGGAGATTTTCTCTCCCCTCTCACACCACCGTACGTGCCGT
>DLBG01000101.1:4125-15505 GCA_002494135.1 Lachnospiraceae bacterium UBA7027 | reverse complement strand
GCAGAGAACTCCAACACCACCCGTCATGCAGCTGAGTTTTGGATGATTGAGCCGGAGATCGCTTTTGCTGATCTTGAGGACGACATGGAGTTGGCTGAGGACATGTTAAAATATGTCATCACCTATGTAATGGAGAATGCTCCGGAAGAGATGGAGTTCTTCAACAAGTTTGTAGATAAGGGACTGATTGAGCGTCTCAACCACGTCGTAAATTCCGACTTCGGCCGTATTACTTACACCGACGCCATCAAGGAGTTGGAGAAGCACAACGACCAGTTCGACTACAAGGTGTTCTGGGGTTGCGATCTTCAGACCGAGCATGAGCGCTTCTTAACTGAGGAAATCTTCAAGCGCCCGGTATTCGTAACCGATTATCCGAAGGACATTAAGGCCTTCTATATGAAACTGAACGAGGATGGCAAGACCGTTGCCGCCATGGACTGTCTGGTTCCCGGTATCGGAGAAATCATCGGTGGTTCCCAGCGTGAAGACGATTACGACAAGCTTCTTGCGAGAATGGAGGAACTCGGCCTTAAGAAAGAGGATTACGATTTCTATCTGGATCTTCGCAAATACGGTTCCGCCCGTCATGCGGGATTCGGTCTCGGCTTTGAAAGATGCGTAATGTACTTAACCGGTATGGGCAATATCCGTGACGTCATTCCGTTCCCCAGAACCGTTAATAACTGTGATTTATAAGAGGTAAGAACAATGGACAGATGTTTTTTCCCGAAGGGATATGAAAGCCCTCAGAGTATCAAGGATACACAGAAAGCCATCAAGGAAGTAAAAGACTATTTCGAGCGCGCACTGTCGGATGCACTGAACTTAAGCCGTGTTTCCGCACCGCTATTCGTGACGCCGGAAAGCGGTCTGAACGATAACTTAAACGGCGTGGAACGTCCGGTAAAATTCGGCATCAAAGAGCAGGGAGACAAGGAAGTTGAAATCGTACATTCCCTTGCAAAATGGAAGAGGCTGGCACTTCAGAAATACGGTTTCAAAAAAGGCGAAGGTCTCTACACCGATATGACCGCGATTCGTCGTGATGAGGATACGGACAATCTTCATTCTTTATATGTGGATCAGTGGGACTGGGAAAAAATCATCGACAAGTCCGAACGTAACATCGATACGTTAAAGGAAACCGTTTTCCGCATTTACATGGCCATCAAGCAGACCGAGTATTATATGTGCGGCAAGTATCATTTTATGGATCCGTTCCTTCCGGAAGAAATTACCTTCATTACGACCCAGGAACTCGAAGACAGATGGCCGGACAAGACTCCCAAGGAAAGGGAGAATCTGATTACGAAAGAAAAAGGTGCCGTATTTCTTATGAAAATCGGCGGACCGTTGCTTAGCGGAGAACGCCACGACGGACGTGCACCGGACTATGACGACTGGAACTTAAACGGCGACATCCTTGTATTTTATCCGATTCTTGGCTGTTCCTTAGAACTTTCCTCCATGGGCATTCGTGTGGATGAGGATTCACTTGCGGCGCAGCTTCAAATGGCAGGCTGCGAGGAAAGAGCTGAGCTTCCGTTCCAGAAAGCCATTCTGGAGAAGAAACTGCCTTACACCATCGGCGGAGGAATCGGACAGTCCCGAATCTGCATGTTCTTCTTACAGCGTGCGCACATCGGAGAAGTACAGTCTTCCATCTGGCCCGAAGAAGTATATAAAATTGCATACGAAAGCAATGTAAACATTCTATAGTATCCCGGAAAGGAAACCGTTTTTCATGAAAAAACTTTCCAGAGTACTGGTTCCGCTTCTTGCGATTGCGGCTATCGTCGGAATCGACCAGTGGACCAAATATCTGATTATTACACATTTAACCGAAGGACAGGAGATTAATTTACTCAGTGATGCCATTGTTCTGACATATGTACAGAACCGCGGAATGGCCTGGGGACTTTTCCAGAACGGACAGATTATATTCTCCATTCTGACTCCCATTGCCATTATGGCGATCATTTTCCTTTACATCCGTACCCCGTGGGAGAAAGAATTTCGTCCCATCCGCTTTGCGGAGATTATGATTGTCGGCGGTGCCGTCGGCAACCTGCTGGACCGTATTTTTCGTTACGATCCCGCAACCGGCAGCCTTTTCCACGGTTATGTAGTGGACATGATTTATGCAAAGTTCATCCATTTTCCCGTTTTCAACGTGGCGGATATCTTTGTAACGCTGGCTTTTCTTCTGATGGTTTTTCTGCTGCTGTTTGTGTATAACGAAGATGAATTTAACAAATGCTTCGGAAATTTCCCGCAGAAAGAGCCCCCGAAAAATTTAGAGGAGATGGGTATGAGCGACTCCGACCTCGTGGAGAAAGAGGAAGAACCCGCTCAGGAGGAATCTGTCCCGGAAGAATCCATCCCGGAAGAGTCATCCACCAAGGAAGAATAAAATGAGAATCATAGACGCACACGCACATATATTTCCCGCCAAAATCGCATTCAAGGCTTCGGAATCCATCGGTAATTTCTACGGAATTCCCATGCACTCCGATGCATCGCCCGAAAGCCTTTTAAGACTGGAGAAGGAACTCGGCAGTGAACGCTGCCTGGTTTGTTCTTCTGCGCTTTCACCCGCGCAGGTGGAGAACATCAATAATTTTATTGCAAAAGAATGCGCGGAGCATCCCGAATTTCTGGGACTTGCCGCGATGCATAAAGATTACGAAAATTTCGATGCGGAACTTGACCGCGCACTTTCCCTCGGTTTAAAAGGTGTAAAATTCCATCACGACATGCAGGGTTATGCCATCGACGATCCGAAATGCCTTCCCATATACGCGGCCATGGAGAAGAAGGGCATGATTCTTTTGCTTCATATGGGGGATGCCAGATATGAATTCACTTCTCCGAAGAAGCTTGCCACCATTGCGGAAATGTTCCCGAAGCTTACCATCATCGGGGCACATTTCGGCGGATACAGTGAATGGGATGAGGCATACCGCATGCCGAGATTTTCCAATGTATATTACGATACTTCCAGCAGTCTTTTCATGCTGGACGTTCAAACCGCAAACCGTTTCATCGATCATTTCGGACCGGACCGTTATTTCTTCGGAAGCGATTTTCCGATGTGGAATCCGAAGAAGGAGCTGGAAAGATTTCTGAATCTCGGACTTACCGATGAGATGAACCAGATGATTCTTTACGACAATTTTGCGGAAGTATTCGGGTTAAACTAAAGGGGTAAAATGGCAAATTACATCAGTCTTTCGGAAGGGCTGCAGGAGCGGATCCGTCAGGACAGAGAGACCGGATGGAAGAATCCTTACGCCTGTTCGAATGAACAGGTTGTGCGAAGGGATGATTCCCATGACCGGGCCAATCTCTGGAGACCGGCTTTCGTCCGGGATACGGAAAAAATCATGCATGTCCCCTTCTATTCCCGCTACATGGATAAAACACAGGTCTTCTCACTGGTGAAGAACGACGATGTCTGCCGGCGCGCACTTCATGTGCAGCTGGTTTCGAGAATTGCGCGCAATATCGGTTCCATGCTCGGACTCAACACCGATCTGATTGAAGCCATTTCTCTGGGGCACGACATCGGGCATACGCCGTTCGGGCACGCGGGAGAAAAGAAACTGAGCGAACTTTATCATGCCGAAACCGGCAGGTATTTTAACCATAACATTCATTCCGCGAGAGTGCTGGATGAGATTTTTGCCCTGAATCTGTCCCTGCAGACACTGGACGGAATCATCTGTCACAACGGCGAGATGGAGGCCAGACGGTATGAACCCGAGGCTTACAATGATTTTGCAAAGTTCGATGCAAAGATGGAAAGCTGTTATCTGGATTCGAAAGCAAACGCAACGCTGATTCCGAACACACTGGAAGGCTGCGTAATGCGAATTTCCGATATCATCGCTTATCTCGGAAAGGACAGACAGGATGCCATTCGCCTCGGCTTTCTGCCGAAAGAATCCGAATTTGCATCATCCGTAATCGGTTCGAGCAACGCGGAAATTATCAATAACATGATTGTCAACATCATTGAGAACAGCTACGGCAGGGACTGCCTGGCTATGGATGACGAGTACTTTGAGGCTCTGTCCGCTGCAAAGAAAGAAAACTACGAAAAAATCTATCACAGCGAGGAGATGCTGAAGGTCTTCGGAGAAAAACTTTCACCCATGTTTGAGATGATGTTTGAGGAGCTTTTAAAAGAGGCCAGGCAGCGAAGCGATGATTCCCTGCTTTACCGGCACCATATCCGCTACATCGAGAATCATACGGCGCCTTATGCGGATAACGGGCATGCTGCAGCCGAGCCCCTGGAAGGACGGAGTAAAATCCGCCGCCGGGTAATTTACCGCGAGAACGATCCCTGTGATCTGGTTGTGGATTTCATGGCGGGCATGACGGACGATTACTTTGTGGATCTGTTTGAATACATGTTCCCGAAAAGCTCCTATAAGGTGGAATATCAGGGATACTTCTGAATAAGGTATCAAATTGCAAGAAACCGTAAAATATGGTACAATAAAAATTGGTCCCGGGTATACCGGGGTTATATGAGAAACGACGGAAGAATCGTCGTTTACGAATAGGGAACAAGGGGTTACACATGGATAAAAGCAACGCGAGTGTAGACAGCTGGGAAGAGGTAATGCTCATCTACAATTCCGCGATGAAAGAGATGGTTACGCGTCTCGAGATATTAAGCGCGGAATTCCAGCATACGAATTCCTACAATCCGATCGAACACTTAAAATCGAGACTGAAGACGCCGGAAAGCATCGTGAAGAAGCTTCGCCGGCACGGCTATGAATCTTCCATTGAGAATATGGTTACGTATGTAAAAGACATTGCGGGAGTCCGCGTCATCTGCTCTTTTACATCCGATGTATATAAAATCGCCGAGGCCATTTCCTCGCAGAGTGATATTGAAGTCCTTTCGGTAAAGGATTATATTAAGAATCCCAAGCCGAGCGGATATCAGAGTTATCATATCATCGCTTCCGTACCGGTATATTTATCGGACCGTAAGCTGGATACCAAGGTGGAAATCCAGATTCGTACCATTGCGATGGATTTCTGGGCATCGCTGGAACATAAGATTAATTACAAGTTTGACGGAAACGTTCCGGAAGAGATTCGTAAACAGCTGGTGGACTGTTCCTATCGCATCCGAGATCTGGATGACCGTATGCTGAGTCTGAATGAGGAAGTTCAGAAGGCGAATGCACCTGGTTCGGAAATTAAATAAATAATAGCGCTGACCGTTGCTCTTACCGGACAGCGCCAATCATGGAGTTGTACCCAAGTGGTTGTAAGGGACCGCACTCGAAATGCGGCAGGCCGCGCAAGTGGCGCGAGGGTTCGAATCCCTCCAACTCCGTTTCAATATACCGTATCTTTGAGGTCGCAGGAAAGGGCCGTAAATTAAGTGATGTTGTATTTTACCTTTTTCTCGTCGCTTAATGCAGAGAACGGGAATGCTTCCTTGGCTTCATCCAAAAGGATTTTGTAGTTCTTGTACGGGATGGTTCCGAATGTTTTGGAACCGCCGAGGAAGAAAAGATTGCTTTCCGTAAAGAATGCCGTGCCGTGGTTTACGCAGGCGAGAACACCGAAGTCTTCTTCGTTAAACAGATACATATCGGAACCCGTGCAGACTGCCAGAAGGCCGTCCTTCAGATCTTCGGTAACAGCCGTCACGGAATCACCCGGGCGGAAGTAATTGATGAATTCTTTTGAAGCAATATCATAAAAATGGATTGTGGTGTCTTCGCCCTGAATTAAAAGGGTGGAATCGCCGTTTACAAATTTCATATATTCGGGAATTCGGGAGGAACTGATCAGAACATAAGGTTCCTCCTTTTTTGTGTCAAAAACGGTAACCACGCTCTTTTCACAGCTGAAAGCGATATAGTTTCCGTCATCGGACATGGCTGTGGGGATTGCGTAGCTGTCGCCCTTTAAATATTTTTCCGTTTTGAGCTCTTTCACCTCGCCGGTCTGTAAGTCAGCCTTAATCAGGGGACTGTCCGACGCAAAAAGATACAGGGTGTTTCCATCGTCGGATATCAGGATCCGGTCGAAATTTTTTCCCAAGCTTTCCGTAGCCGAGAAGTATTCTTTTGAGAGCTCTCCCTTCAGGAGCGCTTTCTTTGAATCATCCTCCAAATCGATTACCGCAAAACTGCCGCTGTAGTTTAAAAAGACAAGATACTTTCCGTTATTTGAAATTCCGCTCTGAGTGCCGTATAAAACTCCGTAACTGTCCGGAGAAATTTCTTTTGTGGTTGCGTTTAACGGATTGATTTCGTAGCAGACGGACGGTTTTAAGATATAGAAAAATTCATCCCGGAACGAAAACGAAGGAACACCGGGAATATCCGCGGTTGTGGTGTAAATCTCTTTTCCGTCCATGGTGTAGAAATTGAATTGTTTGTAACTGTAACTGCTTTGCTGCACAAAGTATTTATCACCGGGTGCCGTGCCGAGTCCCGTTCCGGGAGTGGCATTATATGCAGCCACGTTGTAGTTCTTTCCGACATGATCGGTGATGATAATCAGGTCGGAAGAGTAGGTTTGCAGAATCAGAAATTTTCCGGCGGCGGTCAGGGAGGCAGAAGAATTTCCGATATTAAAATCTCGGCCGTCGTAAATCGCTCCGCTGTCAAAGTCTACGGGAACAAGGCTTCCGCCCATAATCAGAACGTTTCCGACGGAGGTATTCTCATCAAAGAAGATTCCCCTTGCGGAACCGGGAAGTGTGATGGAGCGTACAACGGAACCGTCTTCTTCGTTCAGGGAGAAACTTAAATATTCCACGATGGCAATGATTTCGTTACTGGTATTTCCGCCGTAGGTGAAGCTGTTTGCTTTCAGCGTTACGGAGAAAGACATGAGGTCTACGATATCAATGTCTAAATTCCGGCTCCATTTTTTCTCACCGTCGCGCGTAAAGGCATCCACGGTAACCGATTTTATCTCTTTACCGCTTAAAACCATATTACCGGATATGGTAACGATGGTTCCGTTCGTGCTGACCGTCATTCGGTAAATATCATCGCCCGTTACGCCGACTTTGGATACTTCACAGGTGTCCGTATGGACCAGAAGGTAATAGGTACCTCCTTCATTCGGGCGGTTCTGCGGAATAAGCCAGAGATTCAAAAGCGCATCGTAAACCGTGTTTTCACCGAGATAGGAACCCGGTTCACCCTCTGCATCATACGACATCAGTTCCTTGCCGGTGGAAGCTTCCAGAACGGATAATCCGGAAGCGGTGTTTACAAAAATTCGGTCAGCGTTTTCGTCTGCAATAATGCTTACAATCCGGTCGGAATAATCTTTTTCGTACAGAAGATTCGATTCATAATCGTAGCAGTTCAGTTTTTTTCCGCAGCCGATATAGGCACACTTTTCCCCGCCTGCCATCGCGTTGACCAATGCATCGTGTGAGGAGCCGGGATAGAATTCAAAAAGGCACTCCCAGGAAGAAGTATCAAAGACTCTGACCGTGTTTGTGGTATCTAAAGTGGCGAGTCTGGTTTCATCGGGATTGATATTTTTTTTGTTTACGGTTGCGGAATGGGGAAGAATCCGGTCAAAGTCCCAGTAGCTTCCGTCCGAATATGCAAACAGAGCATTGGAGAGAGCATATTCCGCTTCGGAAACGAAGGGTCTGGGCTTGCTGGCTGAGGGCAGACCTTCCGCAGCAACCAAAACGGCATCCTCGCGGTTTCCGTTATTTAAAAGATCCGAGGATTCTCTTGCATAGAACTTGGACTGGTTAATCTGGGTCGCGAGAAGCTGTTTTTTGTAATCGTCGGCCAGGCGTTCGGTTTCTTCCATCAGGGTCTTACGTTCTTCCGCGAGAGCTTTCATACGTTTTGCGGTGACGGCATTGTATACGGAGAAGACGGCGCCGAAGGTTACCAGTACGGCGGCGGCTCCCGCAATCATGAACATGGTCTGACGGATTTTATGCTCGCGGTGACGCTGCTTTAAATCGTCAAAACTGCAACCGATTAAGGCAGCGGCAAGACGAAGGAATTCAATTTTAAATTTGCCGTCTCTTTCTTTTTTGTCACGGCCTCTGATATCGGCAGCCAGCGGCTCGACAGGCTTTCCGTTGTCGTCCGTCAAAAGGGCTTTGGGGAAGCTTTCGTTCGGTTCGCCTTCAATAAGAATTGCCAGAATACGCTCACGGCCGTGGAGTTTTATAAAGGAATCGATTTCCTTCTGCACCCAGATTGATTCGGGAGTGCGGGGGGAGCAGATGACAATCAGGTAAACGGAATTTTTCAGTGCCTCCTCGATTTTACCGTCGAGGTCGCTTCCAACCATCAGTTCCTCCTGGTCACGGAAAACACGGTTAATCCGTTTCATACCGGTTCTTTTCTGGACTGCCTTCGGAATGTGATAGTTCTCCAGCGTTTTATGTACTTTTTTTGCCACCTCAAGATCGAGAGGAGCATGTTTGTAACTGATAAAAGCATCGTATTTCATATCGAATTCCTCTTCTTTCGAATAAAGCCCATACACATCTAATATACCAAAGTTTGGGGCTTTACACAACAAACTATAAACTTGAAGAAAAGGGCGTTTTGTATTATGATAAATGAGGGTTTTTATGAACTTCCAAATAAAGGAGGGTATTGCTATGAAACGGATCGGAATGCTGACAAGCGGTGGGGACTGCCAGGCGTTGAATGCTGCCATGCGCGGTGTGGTAAAAACGCTTGTTTTTAACGATGAAGAAGTGGAAATTTACGGATTTCTGGACGGATACAGAGGACTGATTTACGGAGACTACCGCATGCTTACCGGAAAGGATTTTTCCGGCATTCTGACAAAGGGCGGCACGATTCTGGGAACCAGCCGCACCCCGTTTAAAACCATCAAGGACCCTGACGAAAACGGCTTAAACAAAGTGGAAGCCATGAAGCACAATTATTACAAGCTGAACCTGGACTGCCTGGTAATTTTAGGCGGCAACGGAACGCATAAAACCGCGAATCTGTTAAGACAGGAAGGCTTAAACATTGTTACGCTTCCCAAGACAATAGATAACGATCTTTACGGAACGGACATGACGTTCGGCTTCCAGAGTGCCGTGGATATCGCAACAAACTGCATCGACTGCATTCATACGACAGCGGCATCCCACAGCAGAGTATTCATCGTGGAGGTTATGGGACACAAGGTCGGCTGGCTGACCTTAAATGCTGGTATGGCGTCCGGCGCGGACATCATCCTGATTCCCGAAATTCCCTACGACTTAAAAGAGATTGTTGCCGCAGTGGAGAGAAGAAAGAAGAACAGCCATTTTACAATCATTGCGGTGGCGGAAGGTGCAATTTCCAAGGAAGACGCAAAACTTTCCAAAAAGGAATATGCAAAGAAATTAAAAGAAAGTCCTTATCCCAGTGTTTCTTACGAACTTGCGGATAAAATCGGCAAGGCCACCGGCCAGGAAGTACGTGTGACGGTTCCGGGACATACCCAGCGCGGCGGAAGTCCCTGCCCGTATGACCGTGTTTTCGCATCCCGTCTGGGTTCGGAAGCGGCCAACCTGATTTTAAAGGGTGAGTACGGTTTCATGGTCGGTTACAGGGATCGAGAAATCGTAAAGGTCCCTCTTGAAGAAGTTGCCGGCAAATTAAAGAGCGTTTCTCCCGATGCGAGAATCGTTAAGGAAGCAAAGATGCTCGGCATCTGCTTCGGTGACGGAAAGTAAAAAAACCGGTAGGAGTCGGTTATGTCATATGTAGCACTGTATCGTAAATTCCGTCCTGCAACATTTGAAGATGTCAAAGGGCAGGATGCGATTGTAACGACACTGAAGAATCAAATAAAGAGCGAACGCATCGGTCATGCGTATCTTTTTTGCGGGACAAGAGGTACGGGTAAAACCACCGTGGCCAAGATCCTTGCGAAAGCGGCAAACTGCGAGAATCCGAAGGACGGGGAACCCTGCGGGGAATGTCCCATGTGCAGGGCGATTGCTTCGGGAAGCGCCGTAAATGTTGTGGAAATGGATGCGGCCTCCAACAACAGCGTGGATGATATCCGCCAGATTGTGGATGAGGTGACGTATGCCCCCTCGGAAGGGAAATACAAAGTTTACATCATCGATGAAGTGCATATGCTTTCCACGGCAGCCTTCAATGCGATTTTAAAAACGCTTGAGGAGCCGCCCGCATACGTGATTTTTATTCTGGCTACCACGGAATCTCACAAGATTCCCATCACAATTATGTCCAGATGCCAGAGGTACGATTTTAAGCGGATTTCCCTGCAGACCATTATGGACCGCATGAAGGAACTGCTCGCGGTCGAAGGTACCGTGGTGGAGGAAGAAGCTCTCCGTTTCATTGCGAAAGAGGCGGACGGTTCCATGCGTGATGCCTTAAGCCTTTTGGACCGCTGCATTGCGTTCCATTACGGAGAGGAACTGACATACGAAAAAACCCTCGATGTTCTCGGCGCAGTGGACGATGAGATTTTTGAAAAACTGATTTCCGCAATTGCGTCCAGAGACGTTCACACGGCAGAGAACCTGATTCGTGACGTGGTAACGCAGGGTCGCGATTTGTCCCAGTTTGTGGGAGACTGCATGTGGTATCTGAGGAATGCCCTGCTTGTAAAGACCACGCCGGAGACAACGGCGGAGGAACTGGAGATTACGGCAGAGCATCTGGAACGGTTAAAGAATCTTGCCCTGAAAATGGATTTGCCGGAGATTATGCGTTATATCCGAATCCTGTCCGATCTCGGGGCAAACATGAAATATTCGGATCAGAAACGTATTCTTCTCGAGGTTGCCATCATCCGAATGTGCAAGCCGCAGATGGAGACGGACCATGATTCTCTTGCGGAGAGAATCCGGGATCTGGAAAAAGGATACACGACGGCGCAGGTGATTCCGCTTTCCGCGGGTGTGCCGGTTAATATGAATTTTTCCCAGCCGGTTTCCAAACCGAAGCCGAAGCGCGAGAAGGCGCTCCCGGATGATGTGAAGAAAGTGGTGGCGACCTGGGATGCCATTCGTGAAACCATCGAGAGTCCTCTGCAGAATTTTCTGGAGAATTGCAAACTTTCCATCAACGACGATGATGTTTTACTGATTGTTCCGACGGAGCCGCTTTCCGCCAAATATCTGCAGAAAGAAGGCATGCTGGACAAGGTCAGAGAGGCCATAAGCGAAAGCGTGGAGAAAGAAATCCCTGTGGAAATCAGGGTGCTCGGCAAGGAAGAAGAATTCGGCGATCATTTTGTGGATATTAAGAGAATGTTCGGCGATCTCGTAATAAAAGACGATACCATTTAGAAAAGGAGACACTATGGGTAAACGTGGAGGATATCCCGGAGGAATGCCGGGAAACATGAACAATCT
>DLBG01000101.1:0-4060 GCA_002494135.1 Lachnospiraceae bacterium UBA7027 | reverse complement strand
ATGCAGCGCCAGATGGAAGAACAGCAGAAGGAGATGGAGAACCGCGAATTCGAAGCCACCGCAGGCGGCGGAGCGGTACGTCTTGTCATTACCGGAGCAAGAGAAGTCAAGAAGCTTGAGATTGATAAAGATGCGGTGGATCCCGAGGATGTTGAAACCTTACAGGATCTTCTGATTGCGGCCATGAACGAAGCACTTCGCATGGTGGAGGAAGCGAACGGAGAAGCCATGGGTAACATGGCCGGCGGACTGGATCTGGGAGGCTTAAGATTCTGATCATGAGTTCCGGCGAAATGTATTCCGGTTATATCGGAAAATTAATTGAAGAGCTGGAGAATCTGCCCGGAATCGGCAGCAAATCCGCGCAGAGAATGGCGTTTCACATTATCGGAATGCCGAAGGAACGTGTGGAGAGACTTTCGAACGCCATTCTGCAGGCGAAGGAGCACATCCGCTACTGCGAGGAATGCTGTACTCTGACGGATCAGAATAAATGCAGTGTCTGTGCGGATACCGAAAGGGATCACTCGACCATTATGGTGGTGGAGAATTCCAGAGACTTGGCGGCATATGAGAAAACCGGAAAGTACAAAGGTGTTTACCATGTACTTCACGGTGCGATTTCTCCCATGCTCGGTATCGGCCCGGCGGACATCCGGTTAAAGGAACTGATTCACCGTCTGGAGGGAGATGTAAAAGAAGTTATCATAGCCACCAATTCGAGCCTGGAAGGCGAGACCACGGCTATGTACATCAGCAAATTGATTAAACCGACCGGAATCAGGGTTACGAGAATTGCCAGCGGGGTTCCCGTCGGAGGAGATCTGGAGTACATTGACGAAGTGACGTTACTTCGCGCACTGGACGGAAGAACCGAAATCTGAGAAGACTAAACATAAGGGGTGTGGAAATGAGCGTTACGTACAGAAAATTCGGCACTACAAAAAAAGGGGAAAAGGTTACACTTTACACGATTAAAAACGCAAAGGGCACGGAGGCGGATGTGTGCGACTTCGGTGCCATTCTGGTTGCTTTTCGCATGAAGGACAAAGAGGGAACCGTAAAGGATCTGGTTCTCGGTTTTGATGAAGCAAAGCCGTATTTAAAAGACGGAAACGTTTTCGGCGGAACCGTCGGTCCCATTGCGAACCGTACCGCGAAAGCGAAGTTTTTATTAAACGGCAAGGAATACCGTTTAAAGGTAAATGACGGAGAGAACAATCTTCATACCCATTTGAAAAAGGGATTCCAAAAGAGTCTGTTTTCCGGGAAAGCGAAAGACAACAGCGTTACATTTACCATAAAGAAAAAGGATATGGCCATGGGACATCCCGGAAATATGGATGTGTCTGTGACATATACATTAACCGATGCGGATGAGCTGGTGATTCATTATTACGCAACCACGGATAAGGAAACCTACATCAATCTGACCAATCACAGTTATTTCAATTTAAACGGTCATGACAGCGGAGCCATTTTCCATGAGAAGGTGCAGATTAACGCACAGTCCTATACACCGATTGTAAAAGGCGGTATTCCTACGGGTGAGATTGCTTCCGTGGAAGGTACTCCCATGGATTTCAGAGAGGAAAAAGAAGTCTGCAGAGATTTTACTTACGGATTTGCCCAGATTGAACTGGCAAACGGATACGATCACAATTTTGTTCTGGACAATTATGACTGTAATGTCCGCGAGGTTGCCAAAGTTTCGGATGAGATATCCGGTATCTGGATGAAGGTTTTCACGGATCTGCCGGGTGTGCAGTTTTATACCGGCAACTGGGTCGGTGTTAAAAAAGCAAAGGGCGGTGTATCCTATGGCCCCCGTCAGGGACTTTGCTTAGAGACACAGTATTATCCGAACAGCGCAAATGAGGATCGATTCCCGAAGCCTCTTTTCGGGCCCGACAAGCCTTTTGACTCCACAACGATTTATCAGTTCGGAGTATCACAATAAAAACAAAGAGACAGGATAGATGAAGAAAGACAAGAAGGAAAAGAAACCCCTGCGATTTCCGGGCGCAAAGAAATCAAAACCGTTGAGCCGGTTTACGCCGAAACAGGATTCGAAAAGGGAGAAGGAGAAATCCTCCGGGGATTTATGGAGCCGGATTCTAAGACACCGTACGGAAATTTTGATACGCGTCGGAATCGTGGCGGTTGTTCTTCTTCTGGCAACGGGGTTCTTCTATTTTAGCTATCTGAATAAAGAATACGAACGAATCAACGTGATTCGAAAAGTGGATTCCGTGGTTACGCTCGGTTCGGAGGTCATGCGTTTCGGAAGCAGTATTCTGGTATACAGCAATGACGGTATGAAATGCGTGAACGAGAAAGGTGAAGTTGTATGGAACGAATCCTTTCAGATGCAGAACCCGATGATTGACGTTAACGGAGATGTGGTCGGCATTGCGGATTACAACGGCAGTACCATTTATATGATGAATAAGAGCGGAAAGCTCGGAAGCATCAATACCGGTATGCCGATTCGGAAGTTCTGCGTATCGGCGAAAGGACTGGCGATTGCCATCCTGGACGATTCCGACATTACGCCGATTCATATCTACGACACGCAGGGAAATACCATCGCATATTTTTCAACCAGTATGCGACATTCCGGATATCCTATCGACATTGCCATCACCGAAAGCGGATATGTGGTCGCGGTTTCCTATTTATATGTAGATAACACTTCCTATAAAACGGACGTTGCATTTTATAACTTCGGTGAGGTCGGACAGAACCAGACGGATAATCTTGTGAGCGGCTACACGTACAGCAACGCTATCGTGCCGGAAGTCAGGTTCATCGATAACGGAAATGCCGTAGCCGTGGCGGACAACCGGCTGATGTTTTATTCCGGCGATCAGAAACCGGTCAGCTCTGCGGAAGTACTGGTGGAGAAGGAAATCGCAGCAGTGTACTATGGCGAACAGTATGTTGCGCTCGTTTTCAATAATTCGGACGGAGATGACAGATACGTCACAAGAATCTACGACCGTTCCGGTAAAATCCGTGATACCATCTCCTTTAACATTGCCTACGAGGACATCATGTTTTCGGGCAACCAGGTGGTAATCTACAGTTCGGACGAATGTCTGGTACATGTGATCGGCGGCATCGATAAATACAAAGGTCCCTTAGAGGGCGGCGTGCTTGCCATGCTTCCCACGGGCGTGAATTACCGATACGTTCTGGTAACCCATGATTCCATTCAGACGGTGGAATTAAAATAGAAATGAAGTAAAATTCTTTGAAAGAAAAAGCCTCCCGAGCGGAGGCTTTTTGAATGTGAATTTATTTTTGCATTTTCATAACGGAGTTTCCAAGGTCGTTAATCAGGTGCTGAAGCACGGGATCGAAGAAGAACAGCAGAAAGAATGTGCTTCCGAAGACCATGACCAGCTCTCTTTTTTTAAACTTCTGTTTAAAGAGTTTCGGGAAGAACTTTGTAATCAGCCGGAGGATGCAAAAACCGATAAAGGCACCGGTAAGGTTGGTAATGATATCATTGATATCCGTCAGTCTCGGGCAGAAAATCTGCATCAGTTCGACCAGAAGCGTAATGGAAAAAGCCCAGATCATCGTGTTTTTAAATGAGAACAGATCCCGCCAGAGGGCAGGAAGGAAAACACCGAGCGGAATAAAAAGGAAAACATTCAGCATGCAGTTTAAGGCATCGTCATGCATTCCGTAAAAAGGAATCAGCCAGAAACGGGGATTAAATTCAAAGGACATTAAATCCGGCAGAGCCGTAACACGATAGACCACTACAAGATATAAGGAAAAAAGAATATAAAGAATCGTTTTACGCCATTCCTTAAAATATAGTTTTCGCAACACCAAAAACACTACCACGATCAGCATGGGAGTGATAAGCGTTTCCAGTGTGGGAAAGAGATATTTTAAAAACGGAAAAACAGCATACATACTTCTTTCGACCTTCTTTTGATTCGTGCTTATTATACTACCGAAAAAGAAGAAGAACAATTCGTTTGATTTCATGATAAAAAGTTGTTGACAAGAAATATACGGGGTGTTATTATTATCAAGCTGT
>DLBG01000099.1:2287-29535 GCA_002494135.1 Lachnospiraceae bacterium UBA7027 | reverse complement strand
CAGTCCGCCGAGTTCTTTAATTACGTCATCACCCGGTCTTACGTGCAGATGATAGGTATTGGAAAGTTCCACCTGTGTTCCAATTCTCTCGAGATCTTCCGTCGAAACCGCGCCTTTAATCGCCGCCACGGTACCGACATTCATAAATACCGGTGTCTGAATGGTTCCGTGAACCGTTTCAAACGTTCCGCGTTTTGCGCTTCCCTCTTTTTTCAGTATTTTAAATCGCTCACTCATTCATGTATCCTTTTTTCGGTACAAAAATGATGCAGTTCGGGTGCTCGATCCGAATCTCTTTCGATGACATATAAATCAGACCTTTTTCCATATCGCAGGTAAAGAACGTCATCGTGCCGGATTCGTGATTTAAGCTTACCAGATGCTTGTTATCGGGATATAACAGAGCATCCTTCGGGTAAGAGCCGCTGATCGGCAGGCAGAATACTCTGGTCAGTTTGCCTGTTTCACTGTTTCTTTTAAAGACGCAGACGGAATTATCGCCCGCATTTGTCGCAACAATATGCTGCTTGTCGGCCGAAAGGGTTAACGTACAGGAAATGCTCCGGCTTGCATGATATTCGTTTAACGTCGAAATGGTCTGAATCTTTTCAAATTCCGGATCATGCTCGCTTACGAGTGTATACGTAAATACGTCAATGGAATTGGACATTTCGTTTACGATATAAATGAATCTTCCGTCCGCAGAGGTAATTAAATGTCTGGGACCGGCATTCATCTCACTTCGGATGATGTCAATCTGCTTTAAGGAACCCTTCTCATGGTTTAGTTCGTAGACATAGGTATGATTCATTCCGCTGTCCGTGGCAAACAGAAAACGGTTGTCCCTGGACATTTTGGCGCAGGTTACATGAGGCGTAAAATTACGCTCCATGACGTCTCCGAGCCCCTTAAAATAGATTTCCTCGGTAATCTCACCGATACTTCCGTCTTCGTTTAAGCGAAGTACGGTAAGCTTTCCGTCATGATAGCCGGATACGAAAATATACCGGTCGTTGTAATCAACCGAAAGGTAGCATCCGCGCATACCGTTGATGGATGCTTCGTTGATTTCCTCCAAATTCCCGTCATCAAGAATCCGGAATCCTTTTACCCCGAAATCGGTGATGGAATAAAGGTATTTACGGTTGTGGGAACAGGTAAGATAGGAAGAATTGGTGATTTCCACTTTGCCTTTTTCCGTAAACACACCTGTTTCGTTGTCTACTTCATATATGGTAATTCCGCGTTTGTCCTTTGACGTATAAGTGGATACATATGCGTAGAATTCGGTTTCAGTATTCGCTGTTTCTGCCATTTTTACACCTCTGTAAGAAGCTTACATACCATTAGACATAAATATGCTTGTATATTTTAGCACAAACAACCCTAAAGTAAAATATGAAATTTGACGAAAACCAAGAAATGTTTGGTTATATTGCTATCGCAGAAATGAAAACCCCGGGGATTGCTCCCGGGGTTATGTCTTATTTACCGATCTTCTTTATATCAAGATCCTTCGGACCTTCGGTTTTAATCAGTTCATCCTGACGTTTGTCGTTTATTTCTTTTATGATTTTCGTATTCAGATTCTTTCGGTTCACCTGCAGATTATCCATCATAAGTTCATCATTCTCATTGAATTTGTTAATGTCCATTTCTTCAAGCTCTTTGTCGAATTCATCGAAGGTTTTGAACTTCTTTATATCATTCTTCTTTAAAATTTCATCGACTTTTCTTTGCTGATATCTTCTATGGAACTTGTTTGCCAGCTGAAGATCGGTCAGTTTGTAGGCATCTCCGAGAAGATTCTCATCAAGCTGATCCATTTTTTTCTTCACTTCGGCCCTGCCTTCATGGAATTTGCTATTCAAAGTATCAATTGTATCAAATGGTTTTTCTTCCGGGTTTTGCACGTTGAATAAATTCTTCAATTCATTTGTGTCCGAATACGTTTCCGCAACTTTTGAAGTCATGGAATGCTTCATAAAGAGATCTTTTGCGTAATTGTATTCTTTCAAATTGACTACGTTTTCTCCGTTCTTTGCTTTATATGCGGTAATAGCAGTAAGAGCAAGCGATGATGCCACAACTTCCTTTGCAAATTTGAAATCATGTTTATCATTCTCTTTTTCGGTAACCTTCTGTTTGATTTCATTCATTAAATCATCAACCGGTTTTACGTCTTTTACATTCTTCGGAAGATCCCTGATTTGCTCCGCATATGTATAACGATATGCGGGGAAATCCTTACTGAGCGTGCCAACGTTTTTAAATAAATCATCGAGACTCTGATCGGTTCTTTCATATCCGACACGGCCGCGCAAATCATCCAGACGCTGTTTCGTTTTATCAATGGTACGATTCTTTAACGAAACGGTCGGCTGATGCAGTCTTTCGCGAATGGTGTTTGTCTTTTTAACCTGCTCATCGGCCAGCACAGAGCCATATCTTCCGACTCCGGAAAGGATGGACATAGTATCCAGTGTCTGCTCAAAGTGTTCTCTCTGCTCAGGTTTTTTTCGGTTTGCCATTCTGCCGTTCATGAATTTTTCGGCTTTCTTATAGATGTCATTTAAAAGAACACCCATCTCTTCGGAAGTCATATTGTCGAAGTCTTTTCTTCCGAGGTCCTTCATAGCCGCAAAATACTTCTTATATGCACTGCTGCTCCAGAAACTGCAGCTGTCAAGCGTCTGTCCGAGTTCTCTCAGTTTAAGAAGCGCATTCTTCTGTAAATCCGGAGTCGTATCAAATGCAAACGGATTTTCAATAACTCCGACAAGCTCGGGAAGTTTGGACGCATTATTATAATAATTCCGCTTTCTGTTGGCGTAATTCTTCAAAAACTTCTCTTCATCCAGAACCCTGCCGTATTTTTCCTCGTATTTTCTGGCAGTTTCGAGCTCTTTTTCGCTGGGAACAAAAAGGGTCTTAAAAAGTTCGCTTCCCTTAATCTGTTTTGCTCTTTTCTCAATTTCGGATTTGTTGTACTTCGGAATCTTCGTGGGATTCTTTAAAATCTGTTCATGCTGATATAAATAAGCGGCAGCGGCAAGCTCCATACCATTATCCCTGGTAAGATTTGCTCCGATATACGCCTTAATCGGATTTGCAGAGGCTTTGAACGCACGTTCCACGTAAGAATCCAGCGCTTTGTAAATTTTAAGGTTTACCTTTCTGAAAAGATTGGATCTGTTTTCGTTCCTGGATTCCTCATAGCATTGGTCACGCAACTTATAAATCTCATCACCGAAGTAACGGGGCTGTTTGCTTTTCAAAGATTCGGTGATTTGCCTCATTTTATTTTCGATCTGACGCAAAGTAGTCATTTCGTTATGACCGTTTATTTTATTATTGTTGGTGTAAGGGGGCCGGAAATAACAAATATCATCAATCGGATGAACCAGATTCTCTAAAGAATTCGCCAAAGATCCGTTTCGGTTATCCGCCTTTGCCAGTTCTTCGATTTTTTGGAACATCATTGCACCGGCGGTATAGGCTTCCGATTTGGACATATAAAGGCTGCTTGAAATCAGCGCATCTCTTTCGGAATCAATTTCATAATCTTCCGGCTTATATTTTTCGGCAGGTCTATGAAGGAGGGCCTTCTCTTCATCCGTCTTAAATTTCTGAAGTCCGGCTTCAAAATTCATCTTTCTAAATTTTGCAATTACAGGCGACAAAAGATCGCGGACACGATCCATCAGTTCAGGATTGTTTTCGTTGTCCTTTACGAACTGATTAAAATCTTTGAAAAAACGATTTAAATCATCAGCAGCAGCATTGAGTTTTTCCTGATTTTTCAGATCTTTTCGAAGTTTATGTACTTTCTTCATCATCGCCTGTCCGGATCCGACAAGCTTTTTAAAGCCTTCCTGAATCGTCGGATCGGCGCCCTCGCGGTATGCTTCGCCTTTTATGACGGGAAGCAGGGTAAGCATCAGATTGTAATCCGACACAATTTTAGCCGTCATCTTTTTATCATCGGTGTCTTCCGTTGCCAGATGTGCAACCGCCATCTGCGCGGAAACACCCTTCGGAAGCTCAAACAAAACCGGGGATTTACGATGCTTTACCTGTTCGATTACTCTTGGGGATTTTTCATCAAATACGGAAATTAAAAATCTTTTCCCGATATCCAGTTTCATCGGATCGTCATATTTGATATTTAACGGAAAACTGTCCTCCTTTACTCCATGCATTTTTGCCGTCTGCTGCAGGGAACGGAAACAGGAACGTGCCTGTAAAAACAATTCTCTCTTTTCTGCAACGTTTCCGGTTTCATTCAGTTCATCAAGCGTATTTTTTAATGCTTTGGCATAAATGTAAGATCCGAATTCACCGCCGTAAAGCGTATACTCTTCCTCGCTCTCATACTGGCTGAAAATCGCCGGACTGTGATGTGTATCAATAAAGGTTTCCAGCGATTTATACAGTTCACCGCTTTGATCCAGCATCGATGCAATCATCTGCGATTCTTTATCGTTCTGAAGATTGATTACTTCCTTTTGCTGTAAATACTTCTGGGTATTCTCGGGTTTTAATGCCTCATCCACTTCTTCCTTCAGATAGGGCATTCCGGTATTCAAAGCGTCGTTAATTCCCTTATATGCGGCAAAGAAAAGATCTTTCCCGTAGGTGCGGAAATCCGCATCTTCCGGATTACCGTATTGATCGATAATGGTATAGTAAAGATGTCCGTTCGGAGTACGCTTAAACATCAGATCTTTTAAATTGACCAGATCTCTTAATGCCATTTCAAAAGCAAACGGATCCTGCAGAATCTGGGGATTACGCAGTTTATCCAGCGATTTTGCCGTTTCTTCCAGATCCAGTTTAAATTCGTTTAATTCCTTTGCATTTTTTGCCGGCGTAATACTGTCGGCCGTTTTCTTAAGCATTCTGCTGATGGTATACAAATCCATCTGGATTTCTTCATCCGCAAGGCCTTCGCCTCTTAATGCTTTTGCTTTTAAATCATCAACAAGTGCTTTTAAATCAGCAGGTTCTTTAAAGGTGTAAGGCATAATTTTTTCCTCCGTTACTTATGCAAGTCACATCATATCCGGAATTATAAAATACAAAGTCCAACAAATGTCCAACAAAAAAACCGGGGATTTTTATCCCCGGGATTTTTTGAAAAATTATCTTATCAGTCTTCCTTCTGCGCACGTCCCACTTCCGCACCTGCGTCCGCAAGGCCGACAGCCTGGGAAATAATCGGAGATAAAATAACCGCCAGCAGGTAACTGATAATCAGGGTCGGAATCAGAATCTCAAAGAAGCTTACCGCCCACATGATCGGGAAAGGAGGCATGGATCCGAGAATCTGTGATGCAACTTCGGGAGGAGCCGATCTCCTGATGCCCATTCTTGCCATGAAAATTCCGAAACCGCTTAATAAGAATCCGATGATTACCGTATTGATAATTGAAATCGGGAGGGAATTCAAAAGCGTAAACTTAAAGGAAGGCGGATTGGCATGTGCGGCTGCAGCAAGCTTTCTTCCGAGCTTTCCGAGGGGAAGAACAAGTGAAATGATAACGCCAAGTACAACAGACATAATCACATTGGATAAAAGCATAATAACAAGGGGTGACGATTCTGCCGCCTGTTTATTGAACAGCCGTACCAAAAATGTTGCAGCAACGCCCATCGCTGCCGAAATGATGATGGCCATAATCAGACCCATCAGTCTTTCTTTTTTCTTCATGTCTTTAACCTTCCTTTCCTTTTTGGGTTCTTCACAATCTATCAGAATTTTCAAATCTGATCCTGGAAATGAGGCGCACGGATGAATATATCCGTTTACCTTGTCGAACTGCCTTCTCTTCTCCACTTTCTTCGGGACATAAACCTCACCCGATGCAAGTTTCGTACGGCAGAATCCGCATTCGCCGCTTCGGCACTTTGAAGGAGCTTCGATTCCTGCCCTCTCAAGCGCCACCAAAACGGACTCTTCCGCCTTCGCGGGAATTTCTCTTGTCTGACCATCGGCGCAAAGAACGGTAATCGTATATGTCTTACCGGCATTCTGGTCCGTAAAATCGCTGTCCCTGTCGGTTAAGCGGTATTCGCCGTATGCATCAAAGCGAACATATTTCGGAGGAAGCGAAAGCTTGTGCGCTTCTTTTTCGATATAATCATACATACCTTGCGAACCGCAGACAAACAGCGAATAATTGTCGCTTTCCGCGTATCTTGCAATCAGTTCGGCAGAAATGAAACCGTGTTCGTAATCCGGCTTATCCTCATCGGAAAGCACATGGACAATACGAAGCTTATCGCATTCGTTATCCAGTACGGTAAGCTCTTCTTTTAATAAAATCTCCTCTTCCTTTTTGCTTCCGTAAAGAATCGTTAAGTTAAAATCTTCCGTTCCGTCCGCAATGGCTTTGGCAAAGGAAACAAACGGAGCAAGGCCGGATCCGCCGGCAACGCCGATCACATGTTTCGAATCACGCAGAGGTTCGTAGGTAAAGAAACCGGAAGGTTCCGAAATGTCGAGTTTCGTGCCTACCTTAAAATTCTCGGCGATATAATTTGATGCAAAACCGTCTTTCATCTGCTTTACGAGAATTTCGTAATGTCCTTCCAGGGCATCTTTCGGGGAAGAACAAAGGGAATACGGTCTGGTAAGTACGGAATCACCGATTTTTAATTTCAGACTGATATACTGACCGGCCTGAAAATACGCAAGCTTCTTCGTTCCCTTTTCCTCATCCGGAGAAAACGTGATGTATTTGGCTCCGTTTAAATCACGGACCGAAGAAACCACAACGTGCTGTACCTTCGGATGAAGGGACGCAGCTACCACGTTTGCGTTGAATTCATACTGCGGGAATTCATCGCTTGCCGCCTCTATGATGGCCCTTCTGGTTGGAATCAACTCATCAAAACGCTCTATGGGTATATTGTTTAAATAATCCTGACTGCTCATTATTTGCCACCTCCCATCACATATCCGAGAATCTGATAAGCGGTACGGTTACCGCCCGTGTATGTCGGGAAATAGCCGGAAAGTCCGGAACTGTGACCGCCGACGAAGAAAAGGCCGGGGATGGTCGGTTCCATTCCGTTTACAAGGGTTCTTGTAGACATACCGTCCCATTTTAAAGACATATATCCGTAAATGCTTCCCTGCGGAGTATTCATATAACGGGCAAAGGTAACGGGAGAAGCAATCTCGATTTCCTCGATGTGATCGCGAAGATTGTATCCCATGATTTTTTCGACATTATCAATCAGACGGTCTGCTACCTCGCGTTTTGTTTTCACGTAATTCTCTTCCGTAACGTCGGCCCAGGCGTCTTCGGTATAGGAAATGGTAAGAACTGCCATTGTTGTGCCGGGCGGCGTACAATCGGGAACCGCCATATTCAGGCAACAGATATCCATGGCGAATTCTTTGCCGTCTCTTGTGCCGGAATCATCGAAAATCACCTTCGAATCGTCGGATGAACTTATGAAAACCGTATAATCCTTAATTCCGATTTCTTCCGGTGACGCATCAAGTCCAAGGAATACGCTGAAAGCACGGAAACCGTATTTTCTGGCATTTACTTTCTTGCGTTCGTATACGGGAACCAGCGATTTATCATCTAAAAGCTTGGAATATATCACTTCCGGGAAAGCATTCGAAGCAATTGCGGTACATTCAAAGGTCTGTCCCCTGTCGGTTTCAACGCCGCAGACAGCGCCGTTTTTCGTAAGCACTTTCGTTACTTCGGTGTTGTACAGGAATTTACATCCCAGTTCCACCGAACGGTTTACGATTGCCGAGGTAAGCTGATGGGAACGCATTCTCGGTACGAATGCACCGTTGATAAAATAGCCGTAAACCATAAGAACATAACGGCTTGCGTCCACGGTGTACATATCGGTACCCTGATACGGCCAGTAAGCTGTCATGATATCAATGCATTTTTTGCTCATTCCGAGTTCTTCAAAAAGTTCTCCGGCGGATAAACTCATGATTCTCATGAAGTTTGCATGCTTCGTCCGAAGAACCTCCTGATCCGGATTTCCTCTTGTGGAGCCGAAATAGTCAAGGCCTGCCGCCATGTCATGGTAGGCCTGGAAGAATTTTTCCATCGGTTCCACATCCTCGGGACAGATTTCCCGAATCAGATTCATAACCTTCTCTTTCCCGTGCGGGAAGGTCACGTCAAGAGAACGTACACCGTCTCTTTCAACGATGTAACGGAAAGCGTCCTTAACGGGCAACATTTCAACCTTGATCCCAAGGTCGTCAAATAAATGTCCGAGTTCGCCTCGTATTTCTCCTTCTCCAAAATCGGGAATTTCATGTAAAGAAGCATCGAATTCGAATCTTCCGCGAACAAAGCTGCTCGCTGCTCCTCCCGGCAGATTATGCCTTTCAATGACCAGGACTTTCAGTCCCATTTTAGATGCACGACAAGCAGTCATTAGACCGCCGTTGCCGGCGCCGATGACAATAAGATCGTATTTTTCCATCCAAACATCCCCCCAGATGATTTCATGTTATACCCAAATATTACTATATCATCTGAGGGGAAATGCAACAACCGAAAAATTAATGATTCTGCTTGATTTTTGCTTCGTTAAACAGACAAATCGAACCGCAGATTAATATGCCGACTACGGGAAGAATTTTAAATAAAAGTCTTCCGCCCGTTGCAAACATCAGAGCAAAAAGCAAAAACAGGGCCGCTTCAAAAAAGATCAACAGATAAGCGAGATTACTGTACTTTTTTTCTCCCAGATGCTCGGCAAGCAAAACAAGACCGCAGGCCAGGGCAATCATTAACAGTCTTGCAAGAATTCCCGCCCAGGCAGCGATACCGTTTGTGGAAAGCAGAGCACATCTTACGCCTTCAAGTACTGCATAAACATAGATGACAGACTTAAAATAAGAACTTTTCTTTTTGTGAAACTGAAACAATCCGAAAATCAGAATGGCCAAACAGGTACCTGCCTGCAGCGCATACACAACAAGACGGTTCGGTGAATCGAAACTGTTAATGATTCCGTATCCCGTGATAATCAGCGCAATCCCGATGATTACCATCTGAATCTGCATCATAATGGCAATACCGCCGCTGATTCCGTATTTCTTTCTCTGTTCTTCTTTTCCCATGACATCCTCCTAAAAAAGATATTTTATATTTTTACTCCAAAGTAATCATGCTGTCAAATTATTCTTTTCCTCCGTTATAAACGTTTCTATGCATTGAAGAATCGAAGCATTCTTTCTTTATAGTCCGGTGCCAGATCATAAGCTGCATGGCCGTATGTATCATACAGATACAGTTCGCATCCGTCATGTGTTTTAAAGGATTCATACAATTCTTTCGAAGAATCTCCTCCCAGAACATTATCATCCGTCGAACCAAGCACCAAAACCGGACAGGTAATCCGGTTTAAACGATTCGTGATATCAAACCCTCTGACGGATGATGACAGGATGACAAATCGCGAAAAATCCTCATTTGTAAGAGTCCCGGCAATCGTTTTTAAGGTTTCCTGCGATGCTTCAAAAACTTCTTTCGGATAAACGGCTTTCCCGAAAGAAAGATACAGATCTTCCCTTTTTCCTTCTTTTGCAAAGCCGATCCACTCACCGATTGTTTTTTCAAACCGTCCGGAAGGTACACATGCCGCAGTGGACCCGAGTACCATTTTTTCAACCAGTTCCGGCTCATTTAAGGCAATCAGCATCGAAATCATTCCGCCCTGTGATGCACCGAATAAATACACATGATTTAATGAAAGTTCTTTTATGGCAGAAGCCGTATCGATAGCCATATCTTCCATGGAATAATGAATCGGAAGATTCTTTCTTCGTTCAAAGAGATAAATCGTAAAATCGTCGGTCATAGATTTGTATGCATCCGCAACCGCATCGGCATATTTCATCACTCCGTCAACGCTCAGACCCGGAAGAATCACCATCGTTTTATTTCCGTGTCCGAAACGAAAGTATTCCATTTCAAAACTTTCTGTTTTTACTGTTTCGATTTTTGTTGTTTCTTTCATGGTTTTGTTCCTGCATCTTTTATTGCTTCGTTCCCGCAGATGATTCTTTTAACTTGTTTTTTCTTTCATACATTCTTGCATCCGCGCGTTGGAAAATCTCTTCAAAGCTATGATCCGTATCGGATTGATACGTAGCAAGACCGCCCGCTACAACGGGCCCGCCGGATTTTTTATTCTCATCGACGGCACTGTTAAAAACCTGTAAAAGAGCATCCCGGTTATTATAATCTTCCCCTTCGAGAATGGCCACAAATTCGTCGCCTCCGATGCGGAAAACCGGACTGTGCTTGAAAATTTTACAAATCAGCATACAGGAGTCTTTTAAATATTTATCTCCCTCATCGTGTCCTTTGGTATCGTTTACTTTCTTTAAATCATTCACATCGAAAACGGCAATCCCGAAATCACTGATTTCCTTATTCTGAATCAGTTTATCGAATACTTCCCGGACTTCCGTGTAGGCATTGACACTCTTAACACTCGTCAGAGGATCTTTATATGCCATCTGTTTTACGGATCCGAGCTCGTGACTGATGGCAATCCTTTGGTCAACTTCGACATGCGAATGAATGATGCAGACCGCAAGCAGGCAGCCGATGGAATAAAACGGAGCAAACGGGTATTTTGACTGCAGAATGATAAATAAAGCCATCGTTATTCCGGAATAACCGATTGCCCTGTAATGGATTGCTTCCCTTCCCTTTTTACTTACGGACAGCACGAGTGTATATCCGGAAATCAGTAAAAACAGAATAATCTGAAGTCCTAAGAAAATATATCTTGCACTTAAAGGAAAATACTCTCCCGTCTCATCAAAGGAAAACATGATGGGCCGGAATAAATTGATAATCAGGGTAACTGTTTCCATCAAAAAGAGCGCCCAGACGGAATAAACCAGGATTTTGCTGGTGATTGATTTCCGATTGACATACGAAACGATAAACCGCATCCAGAGGAACAGAGAAAGCCCCATGGCAAGGAAAAAGACGGTGGTATCCGTATATAAAAGGGGAACATTTTTTAAATCAAATAAAAAGCCCCAGAGGATATCGGCAACATAAAAAATCATAACACCGCCTAAGAAACTGCGATAGCGCCGCCATACAAAATCATCCTTCCCGTAATTCCGGAATAAGATTTCACCGTTTATGATTAAATGAATTACTGCAGCCAGCAGGCCAAAGCTAGCATAATACATTCAGCTTACCTCCAAAAGCAGATCAGCTTCTGTTCATTTTTGCAATTGATGCAAGGGTTGGTATTTTCATCGGACAGACATCCACACAGGAAAGTGCTTTGGAACACCCCTTTGCGAAATGGTCCCGGTAGGAGACGGTAATCTCCTCTTTCCTGATTCCGCTTCTTTGGGAAATCAGATAACAGTCATTTGCAAAAGCGGCTCCGTAAAAGGATTTGCCGTCTTTGTAATTAGGACAGACTTCCAGACAAAGGCCGCATTTTAAGCACTTCGCGGCGGAATACATCTGATTGTGGTCGGCATTTTCATCCGCTTTGTATTTGCCGATATAGGCATTGACTTTCTTTAAATTCTCCTGAATGATTCCGCGGTCAACAACCAGGTCCGAAATGGTCATGAATTTACGCAAAGGCTCGATGGTAACCGTATCACCTTTTAAATCCCGAAGAAATGTTTCACAGGCCAGTGCGGGTTTGTTGTTAATAACCATGGCACAGCCGCCGCACATCCCCTGCAGACAGGAACACTCCCAGGAAATTCTGGGCGCGGAATCGCCGTTTATGTCTTTTAAATCATCCTTGTAATTCAAATCGTCCAGCAAACCGGCAATGGTCTGGTCCGGCTTTGGATCGTATTCAAACTCCTGCCAGTAGGGTTTAAGACCGGGCATCTTTTGTCGTTTGATTTTAACTCTCATATTCTTTCTCCACATCGAGTCTGGTACGGTATTCACCATTGTCGTAAGAAATGATTGTAGCTGCCTTCCATTGATCCAAAGAATCCGGATAATCGCTTCTTATATGGGCTCCGCGGCTTTCTTCGCGGAACCCGGCACAAACCAGAGTCGCCCTGGCAAGGGTTAGAATTCCTGTCAGGGAGAATCCGAGATATGCCATTTCGGAGCGGTCATAATGGATTTTATCGGCGATGGAAAGATAATAATCCACGTCATCGAGGCCTTTTTTCAGTTTCTCTTCGTTACGGACGATGCCTAAATCTTCCCTTAAATTCTCGGCAAGCATGTCACGAAGATACATTACCGGGAAAACGCTTTCAAAGGATCGTCTGTTTGCCAAAGCGATACGCTCTTCTTTCAGTTCGTCGGAAAAATCGGGAGTTATACTTTCCGTTTTATTTTCCAAATCGGAAGGATTTCCCTTGCTTTCGATGCTTTCGGCGGCAACACGTGCTCCGTGAATTGCAGCAAGCAGTGAATTTCCTCCGAGACGGTTTGCACCGTGATAAATGGACGCACATTCACCGATTGCATATAAGTTTTCCACTTTGGTTTCGTGATTATTCTTCACCGCAATGCCGCCCATGAAGAAATGTACCGACGGGGTTACGGGAATGCTTTCTTTCGAAATGTCGATTCCTTTGTATTTTTGGCATAAATCGTATACTTCCGGAATCCGTTTTAAAATCTCCTCTTTGCCGAGGAACGAAATATCAAGGAATATATCCCTTCCCGTAGCTGCCATGGTTTTCGAGACGATATCCCTGGGCATCAGATTGCCGCGTTCACCGTAGAGATCTTCCATAAAATAGACTCTCTTACCGTTCTCCACGTAGTAAAGTCTTCCGCCTTCCCCTCGCACGGCTTCGGAGACAAGAAGCTTTTTCTGCGCCGTTTCAAGCGTAGTCGGATGATACTGGATAAATTCCAGATTTTTAAGTTCCACGCCCTGCATGAAAAGTTTACCCTGTGCATAACCGTCACAAAGCGTCGATCCGGTTGTTTTACCGAAAAGAGCATTCTGCCCTCCTGTTGCAATGACCAGATAATCCGCGGGAATCATCACAAGATCCGCCTTTGATTCGTCATAAAAGATTGCCCCGTAGCATTTGCCGTCTTTGATAAGCGCCTTGTAAAAATCCATCCATAGGATTCGTTTGATTTTACCCTGCCCTTCAAACCGTCTTGCTTCCATGACCAGAGCAGTCATAATCTGTTTTCCGGTTGCGGAACCGCAGTAACAGGTGCGGTTATGTGACTGGCCGCCGAACGCGCGTCTGGAGATTTTACCGTCCGGATTCGTTGTAAAAACGGTACCTTTCTTTTCAAGCCACCGAATGATTTCAGGCGCATCCGTACAAAGACCCCTCACCGCTTCCGTGCCGGCAATGTTGCAGCCGCCTTTTAAGGTATCTTCCATATGACATTTCACAGAATCGTCGCCGTCATATAAAACCGCATTGATTCCGCCCGCAGCAAGAACGGACTGCGCCCGTTCCGAAGGAAAAGGTGAAACCAGTGTTACATCCATTCCTTTTCCGGCGCATTCTATGGCACAGGAAATTCCAGCTATTCCGCTTCCGACAATCAGTACTCTTTTCATACTCAAACCTGAATCACTCCAAATATAATCAAATGCATCACCGTGACGTATATTCCGAAACAAATGCCGAACAAAATGGCAACAACCAGCAAAATCCGATCCAGAATTTTCTTCTTTTTCATATCTCCGAGAAGTCCCAGGGTTACAAGCGCATTACTGAACGAAAGGCATACGTGAAGCATTACGGACAGATAAAATGCAAACCTGAGCACTTCCAAAACAACGTAAAACGCATTTCCGATATTTTTGGAAAGAAGGGCCATTTCCAGGGCATGAAACGGAAGCAGAACCATGATGACTGCAGCCGTGATCCGCTGTATTACCGTTCTTAAATTCAGTTTTTTATATTCTACCGTTTTGCTGTCGTGTGAGTGAATCACGATAAAAACCGCAAGAACTCCGTGCAACACGAAACAAGTGGCGATTAATATTCCGGAAATCATTGATAACACCGGGTTATAATAGAATAAAACATAAGTAACCAGGTTATATCCCAGATGGCAAATCAGAAATGCTGTTGTAATAAGTGCCAGCACGGCGTTTATCTTTTTTAGCTTCATACCGTTCCGCTTTCTTTCAAAGGTACGCTTTACTTAAGTTTCCAGGCTAAGTCGTTTAAGAAAATCTGCTCTTCAATCGCTTCGGGCGTACTGTCCTTTGTAATATGAATAAACTCAATATCCATCATTCTTGCGAAGTCCTTCATCTGCTCGGCGCTGACGTCATAGGAAAGAACCGTATGATGCGCTCCGCCTGCGGCAATCCAGCATTCCACACCCGTAGTAAGATTCGGCATGGATTTCCACATGACTCTTGCCACCGGAAGGTTCGGCATCGGAAGAATCGGTTTTACCGCTTCGATATCCTGACAGATCAGTCGCATTCTTCCGCCCATGTCAACTAAACTTACCACGATGGCTTTACCGGGATGTCCTTCAAAAACAAGCCTTGCGGGAGCTTCTCTGTCACCGATTCCGAGCGGATGCACTTCGATTCTGGGGCGGTCTGCTGCAACGGAGGGACAAACCTCGAGCATATGCGCACCGAGACTGTATTCGGCATCGGGATCCAGATTATAGGTATAATCTTCCATAAAGGCGGTTCCGCCGGTCTGACCTTCACTCATGGCCTTCATAACCGCGGTCATGGCAGCCGCTTTCCAGTCGCCTTCCGCGCCGTATCCGTAACCTGACGCCATCAGATGCTGACTTGCGATTCCGGGCAGCTGTTTCATTCCGTACAGATCCTGGAAAGTATTGGTGAAAGCCCTGCAGTCCTCGGCATCAAGCATTTTCTTCATGGCGATTTCTTCTCTTGCCTGATAACGAACCGTTTCGATATCGTCGGTTGCCAGATCGTATTCGGACGTATAAACATCCATCAGTTCGTCGATTTCTTCCTCGGTAACGGCATCCATGGTTTCCACAAGTTTTCCGACCGGCCAGGTATTAACCTGCCATCCGAGTTTGATCTGGGTTTCCACCTTATCGCCTTCGGTTACGGCCACTTCACGCATGTTGTCACCGAAACGCATTACCTTTAAGGAACGGGAGAACATAACGCCGACAGCAGCTCTCATCCAGTTTCCGATCCGCTTCTGAACCTCCTCATCCTGCCAGTAGCCGGCAATGACTTTTCTTTGAAGTCTCATTCTTGCGCCGATAAAGCCGTGTTCCCGGTCTCCGTGTGCCGCCTGGTTTAAATTCATAAAATCCATATCGATTTCTTCATTCGGAATCGAGCGGTTATACTGTGTCGCAAAATGACAATAGGGCTTCTGCAAATCAACAAAGCCGTTAATCCACATTTTACTCGGGGAAAACGTATGACACCAGGTAATGATTCCGGCGCATTTCGAGTCATAATTTGCCTCCTTCACCAGATCCGTTACCTCTTTATTCGTTTTAATTGTTGCTTTATATACAAGTTTACACGGAAGATTTCCCGAAGCATTTAAAAAATCCGTCATCTCCTGCGCTCTTTTTGCAACCGTTTCGAGCACTTCGGGACCGTACAGAAACTGAGAACCGACCACAAACCAGAATTCATAATCTTTTAACATAAATACCCCTCCTGACCTTATTTGAAAAGTATGACCCCATATATTTAAATTTTACCATAAACACGCGTTTTCTTAAACAAAAAATCTTTTCTTCGGTATTCCTTATTTTATATTGACTTTGAATTGAAAGAATGTATAATCATACTTGGTTTGTTTAGTTTTACTAAACTTGAAGTTTATTATAAATGCGAAAAATTTTAGTTTTTCTAAACTTTCGGTATAGTAGGTGAAACATGGAAATCGGTAATAAAATCAAACAATTACGTGTCCTCAAAGGACTGACGCAGGAAGACCTTGCAGACCGCTGCGAACTCTCCAAGGGCTTCATTTCACAGGTGGAACGTGACCTTACTTCTCCTTCCATTGCTACCTTAATGGATATTCTTAAGGTACTCGGAACGGACCTTACGGAATTTTTCTCGGGTGAAGAAGAAAAACAGATCGTATTTAAGGATGCCGACTACTTTGAAAAAGAAGATGCGGAATTAAAAAACAAGGTGGAATGGCTGATTCCGAACGCCCAGAAAAACATGATGGAACCGATTCGTGTTTCGCTTCCTTACGGCGGCAAAACCTATCCGGACAACCCGCATGAAGGCGAGGAATTCGGCTATGTACTCTCCGGAACCATTCAGATTCATTTGGGAAACAAAGTATATAAGGCTTCGAAGGGCGAATCCTTCTATTACACTCCCGCCGCTTCGCATTACATTAACTGCACTTCAAAAGAAGGTGCGAAATTTATCTGGATTTCCACTCCGCCGACATTTTAAGCTCCAACCGTTACGACACCCGGTTGAATTTTTGTAAAATACAACATCCAACAGATATTTTAAAAGGAAACAGGCATGAGCAAACACCTTATCGATCTTCAAAATATTTCCAAATCCTTCGGTAACCAGCTGGTTTTGGATGAGATGAACTTATATATCAGGGAAAACGAGTTTCTGACCCTTCTCGGACCATCCGGTTGCGGGAAAACCACTACCCTTCGTATTATCGGAGGTTTCGAAACTCCCGATGTCGGAAAAGTCATTTTTGACGGTGTGGATATCACCAAACTTGCTCCGAATAAGCGCCAGCTTAACACGGTTTTCCAGAAGTATGCTCTTTTTACGCATATGACCATCGCGGAGAACATTGCTTTCGGTCTTAAAATCAAAAAGAAATCCAAATCCTATATCGATGATAAAATCAAATACGCGTTAAAGCTCGTAAACCTGGAAGATTACGGAAACCGCTATCCCGATTCCCTTTCGGGCGGCCAGCAGCAGCGTATCGCAATCGCACGCGCTATCGTAAACGAGCCCAAGGTACTTTTACTTGACGAGCCTTTGGGAGCACTTGATTTAAAACTGCGTCAGGACATGCAGTATGAACTGATCAGACTGAAAAAAGAACTCGGAATTACCTTTATTTACGTTACACATGACCAGGAAGAAGCCCTTACCATGTCCGATACCATCGTTGTCATGAACCAGGGTTATATCCAGCAGATCGGAACTCCCGAAATGATTTACAACGAACCGGAAAATGCGTTTGTTGCCGATTTTATCGGTGATTCCAACATCATCTCTTCCACCATGATCCGTGATGAACTGGTAGAAATTCTCGGTGTAAAATTCCCCTGCGTCGATAAAGGTTTCGGCGAGAACAAACCCGTCGACGTGGTCATCCGTCCCGAAGACGTGGAAATGATCGTAATTCCCGAATCCGTTACTGAAGAAGAAATTGCATCCGCAAACGATCCTACTCGTTTCGGTCGTATACAGGGTGTTGTAACGCATCTGATTTTCAAGGGTGTTCATTATGAAATGGAAGTGATGGCGAACGGCTTTGAATGGCTTGTTCACTCTACTTCCATGTTTGCCGTTGGCCAAAAAGTCGGCATCAACGTAGATCCTTTCAATATTCAGATTATGAACAAACCCGAAAGTGAAGACGAGGAGGCAGCCGGCGTTGAAGAGTAACAAGTTTATCAAACTTCTGTCCGCTCCCTACATAATCTGGGCGATTGCCTTTATCATCATTCCCCTGATTATGGTCTTTTACTATGGTCTGACGGACAAAACGGGCGCATTTACGATTGCAAACGTTACAAGCATTGCAAAACCCGAACATTTTAAATCGCTGTATCTTGCATTGCTGCTTGCCTTGATCTCCACGGTGATCTGTATGTTGCTTGCCTACCCTCTTGCGCTTATTCTTTCCGGAATGAAGACCAAGAACGATCACTTAATCGTGTTTATTTTCATTCTTCCGATGTGGATGAATTTCCTGCTTCGTACCATGGCCTGGCAGACCCTTTTGGAAAACGACGGTGTCATCAATAACATCCTTTCTTTCCTGCATCTGCCGACCCTGCATATTATCAATACTCCGGCAGCGATTGTTTTCGGTATGATTTATAACTTCTTACCGTTCATGATTCTGCCTTTATACAACGTCATCAGTAAAATTGATGTCAACGTACTTAATGCGGCAAGGGATCTCGGTGCGAATCCCGCACAGACACTGTTTCGTGTCATTCTTCCGCTTTCGGTACCCGGCATCATCTCCGGCATTACCATGGTATTTGTTCCTTCCCTTACCACCTTCGTTGTTTCCGAAATGTTAGGCGGAAGTAAAATCCTTTTAATCGGTAATGTCATTGAACAGGAATTCACTCAGAATTCCAACTGGAATCTTGGTTCCGGGCTTTCCATCGTGCTGATGATCTTTATTATTATCAGTATGGTGATTACCACCGTATATGACAAAGAAGGGGAGGGAAATGCCTTATGACAAAGATTTTAAAACGCATTTATGCAGGCCTCATTCTTCTTTTCTTATATGCACCGATGTTTACCTTAATCGTTTTATCGTTTAATGCATCCAAATCCCGTGCAAAATGGGGAGGTTTTACCTTAAACTGGTATCATAAACTCTTCCACGACCGCGCCATGATGCAGGTGGTTTTGACAACACTTATGATTGCACTGATTTCTTCCGTTGTCGCATGCATCATCGGAACCGTTGCTGCACTTGCCATGGATAAAATGAATGCCATCACGCGTAATACCTTAATGGGTGTAACCAATATTCCGATGCTGAACGCCGACATCGTAACCGGTATTTCCTTAATGCTTTTATTCTTATTCTTCCGGTTTAAATTCGGCTTTACCACAATTTTACTGTCACATATTACGTTTAATATTCCGTATGTGATTTTAAGCGTAATGCCCAGAATCAAGAAAATGAACCCGTCCAACTATGAGGCAGCCTTAGACCTCGGTGCAACCCCGATTTATGCATTTTTCAAGGTTGTTTTGCCCGATATCTGGCCCGGCGTGCTCTCCGGTTTTCTGATGGCGTTTACCATGAGTCTGGACGATTTTATCATTACCCACTTTACGAAAGGCGCCGGAGTCGATACATTATCCACAAAGATTTATGCCCAGGTAAAAAAAGGCATCAGTCCGGAAATGTATGCACTTTCCACCCTGATTTTTATCTCGGTGCTGGTACTTTTAATTCTGATTAATACCCTGCCGTCCGGTAACAAAAAGGACGAAAAGGTTGTTAAGAAAGCATAAAAACAGATCCACAAGGAGGAGAAACATGAAAAAGAGTATCGTAAGAACCCTGACAGCCGTACTCTCGGCTGCAGTTTTAACCGTACCCGTTCTTTTTGCAGGCTGCAGTGCCAAGAATGATAACGTGGTTTACGTTTACAACTGGGGCGAATACATCGATCCCGATGTACTCGAAAGTTTTACGAAAGAAACCGGTATCAAGGTGGTTTATGATGAATTTGAAACCAATGAGGTAATGTATCCGAAGGTTGAAGCAGGTGCCGCTACCTACGACGTAATCTGCCCTTCCGATTACATGATTCAGAAAATGATCGAAAACGATCTTCTTCAGGAAATCAACTACGCCAACATTCCGAACATCAAGAATATCGGCAAGCAGTACCTTGATTCTTCCGAAGAATTCGATCCAGGCAACAAGTATTCCGTACCCTACTGCTGGGGAACCGTCGGTATCCTTTACAACAAAACCATGGTGGATGAACCCATCGATTCCTGGAGCGTTTTATGGGATGAAAAATACAAAGGAGAAATCCTGATGCAGAATTCCGTACGTGACGCATTTATGGTTGCATTAAAGCTGGACGGACATTCCATGAATACTCTGGATGATGCCGAACTTGAGCAGGCAAAAGAAAAACTGATTGAACAGAAGCCTCTCGTTCAGGCATACGTTGTAGACCAGGTTCGTGATAAAATGATCGGAAACGAAGCCGCAATCGGTGTCATCTACTCCGGTGAAGCCATTTACACCCAGCGCGAGAATCCCGATCTGGTTTATGTAATTCCCAAGGAAGGAACCAATGTATGGATTGATTCCTGGGTAATTCCCAAGAATGCACAGAACAAGGAAAATGCAGAAGCATTTATCAACTACATGTGTCGTGCGGACATTGCATTAAAGAACTTTGATTTCATCACCTACTCCACTCCGAACGAAGCAGCCAGAGCACTGATTGAAGACGAAGAAATCCGCAATTCCGAAATTGCTTTCCCGGATCTTTCCAAGTACAGCGGAATGGAAACCTTCCACTATCTCGGAACAGAAGGCGATCAGAAATATGCCGATTTATGGAAAACGGTAAAATCCGAGTAAAATGAAATCAAATCTGAATGAAATACAAAACATTTGAAAAGCACCTCCGAATAATCGGAGGTGCTTTTGTATGCTTTTTAGAATAAACTATTAGAACTTAAATGCAAACTCAACCGAACCGATGGAAATAATATCTCCGCTTCTTAAACGGTTTCTTCCGGGGATTCGCATGCCTTCAAGATAAGTACCGTTAACGGTGCCCTGGTCTTCAATGTAAACCTGACCGTCAATCAGGCGGATTTTCGTATTGACAGGCGATACGTCCGGATCTGCGAAGATAACGTCACACTGCGGTGCGCTTCCGATGACAAGTGCGTTGCTTAAGGAGAAGGTATCGGATGTATTTGCGCAATGACCGTTATATACTTCTATTCTTAAAAATACGGTACCGGGCTCTCCGGTCGGAGAAATGGGAGCCACGGTAGGCTCATAACCAACAGGACCGGCTGCTTCATAAGAGGCGGCAGCTACGGTTGCACCGATGGTATCCGGTACGGCATCCGCAGAAAGAGAAGGTTCTCTGGCGCCTTTCTTCTTTGCGGTTTTCTTTGCTTTTTTCTTCTTTACGATTGTGGTAATGACAACAATCAGAATCACGATTGCAATTAAGAGAAGCAGTAAAACAACCGCTCCGATAATTACAAACAGTCGATACTGTTCAAAATAATCAAGGAATCCCTTCTTCTGTTCGTTTTCGTTTTCGGAAGTCGGTTCCGAAGAACCTTCCATAGATTCGATTTCCGATGGATTTTCGGAAGGATTTTCCGCAGAAGGCTGTTCATCCTTCGGAGATTCCGTGGTGGGTGCTTCATCTACAGGTGCCTCTTCACCGACTTTGCCGGGATGAATCCCCGTAAAAGATGCATTCTCCACATTTACGTCGTTTCCGTTTGTATCCTTTGCAAAGGAAATCTGAACATTGTAATCAAAATCCTTGTCCGGAGCTTTCGTAAGCGCGAATTCGGCACAATACAGTTTGTCGAAATAATCCGCAATTTCACTGCCGCGCTGCCCTGCTTCGGAATTGGCACGGATTTCCTGATCAAATCCGTTGCCACCCGTTAAAGTCTTTTTTGCAACATCCGTCCAGGATGCCAGACTTAAGGTTGAATAAACGACATCGGTAAACTCACCGATTACTTTCTTCGTCATGGAGGAAAAATTTTCTTCCTTGGAAGGGTCTTTTAAGCATGGTTCTCCGTCTGTAATCAGTACGACGGAAACAATGTCCCTGCCGGATTTTGCAAACCCGTCCAAATAGGTATCCGCACTTTTGATTGCCGTATACGGATCGGTATAGTTTTCGTTAAAAGAAACGGATTTTAAGGCTTCCTTTGCGGTTTCGACATCGGTCATCTTCTCTTTTACAATGTCAAAACGTTCCCCGAAGGTAGCAATTGTATAAGTTACTTTTAAATCCGAATGTTCCGCAATTGCCGATAAATAATCTGAAATACGGTTCCGATAACCGGACATGGAACCGGAATTATCAATCACAAACAGATAATGAACGGTGACATCGCTGTCCGCAAGTTTAACAAGCTTTCCGTTGTCTTTATACTGCAGATTGTCTCCGGCAGCATTTACCAAAACGTTGTCTACATCCAAACCGTCTTCGATTTCCAGAAAAGAAAACAGATGTCCGCCCTGAATGTATGAGAATACACCTTTGGTGGAAAGGGTTTTCACATCCTTTTCCGTATCCGTGTCGGTATTCTGGTTTCCTGAAGAGGCATGTACCGGTAAAACCATGACAAAGGCAAGGAATACCGATAACAAAACCGCCCAAAGTGTTCGTTTCATATACTCTCCCATCTTAAAGAGAACTGTTTATTCCACAATTAATGTTACGATACTTAAATTATCGTTTTTTCCGTTTACACGGTCCATGATACGGAGTAACATTCTCTGCGTCCATTCTTTTGCCGTAGATGACTTCTGTCTGTCTACAAGGACTTCCAGGTCTTTTAAATACTCCCATGCACCGTCTGAGCAAAGCATAAAGGAATCTCCCGAAGAAATCTGCTCCGGATAAGCAAAAATTGTGGGTTCGAAATGATCATCGCCGCCGATAGAACGAAGCAGGGAGGACTGATCCTCATCCTGACCGATCTGATCTCTTCCGATTTCGCCGGCTTTGAATTTCTTGAAAGCTACGGAATGATCTTCCGTATAATATACCAGCTCGTTATTATGAATATAATAAAGTCTGGAATCACCGGAATGTGCGAATACCATATTGTTGTTCATTACGGCAAGCATAACCAGTGTACTTTTCATTTTCTTATTCTGTTGCTGTTCGAGCGCAAGAATACGATCATTAACCGCTTTGACATTTTCATTGATCCATGCCGGAATATCGGTAACGGAATCATCGAATTTGTCAATGAGCCAGTCTCTTACCATCCCTGAAGCCACCTCTCCCGAAGACAGACCGCCGAGGCCGTCTGCAACAAGAAAGATACCTCCGCCGGCGCAAAGCTTTGCGCCGACGGAGTCTTCATTATAATCTCTTCCGCCGCTGTTTGAAAACTCGTAGTAATCAAATATCATGTTTTACCCCAACTCCAGGCGGATCATATTCTGCTTATCGCCAACATAGAAGCTCTCGCCCGGTTTTACACGATAAGGAACGTTAGCATTTAACTTCTGACCTGTGCTTAAGAAGGTTCCGTAAGTGGAACGAAGGTCAGTCAGGATAAAGTCACCGGTGGATGCATCGTATGCAACGGAGCAATGTCTTCCGCTGACACCTACGGTACCTTCCACATAGATGAGTTTGCAGTTTGCGGGATCACGGCCGATAAGAATCGGGGTGTTTCCTACCGCAAGAGTCATTCCGTTATGCTGAGCTGCAAGGGAACGAAGCATTGCACGCTTCTGGGTTGCGGCTGCCTGCTGTGCACCTGCACCGGCTGCGGCTGTACCAGCTGCGGCATTTGCTGCGGGAGCTCCTGCTGCTTTTTTCTTTTTCTTCTTAACAACGACTACGATGATAATAATAATTGCAACCGTAATCAGAAGGAAGATAAATCCGAGGATTAAGAATAATGCAATTCCGCCGCCTACCAGTAAACCGGCAACACCCTTGCCTGAAGAAGCGGTGTAATAAGGAACGTTATTGTTATTTAAGAATTTTACAACTTCACTTGCATTTAATGCGTAGTAGTCAGCTTCAATCTGATTCTGATAAGGGCTGGTGGAATATACGTTGGTATTAACACCGATTACATAACCGTCTTCGGTAACCAGAGGACCACCGGAGTTACCGTGCTGAACGGTAGCGTCGATAGCGATTCTTTCAATACCCTTACCGGAGTTGATTGCAAACTTGGTAATGGATCCCTTATGAACGGTAACATCTCCGATACCGTATTTGGAACCATCGGTAAACTGGTTGTCTGCGTTTCCGGGGAAACCTACGGTATAAACGGTATTTCCGACCATATCTTCGGTAGGAACCATGATGGGAAGGGAATGTCTCTTGTCCGTGCCGTTACGAAGTCTTAATACGGCAAGGTCAACCTTCTCTACATCACCGATAGCTTCTACGAAAGCTACGTCATAATCGTTGGAATCATAGTAAATACGAAGTTCAGCGCTGTCCGCCATGATTACAACGGGATAGGTATTGTTGTAATAATATCCGGTATAGATGACAACACCGTTACCTTCACCGGTCTCAACATAGTCAACAACTACGTGAGCGTTGGTTACGATATACTGAGGGTTCTCACCTTTGTTACCTACAAAGAAACCGGAACCTGCACCCCAGCAGATATCACCGAGGTCCTGCATTTTCTGGAAATCATAGCCGTCCGTAACATAGAATCCCGCACCGGTTAAATAAAGGCAAACCGGAACGACACCGCTGCTGACGTCCTGTTTGTAATCAGCCAGTGCATGAATGTTAAAAATGCTGACTGTACTGAAAATCATGACAAGAGCCAGTAAAACGGAGGCAAGATTTTTGATTGATTTGTTTCTCAAAACTCTCTTCATACTCTTCTCCTTTACCTGATACATTGCACTACCACAGCCGTAAAATTATCCTGATGCGGTCTGTGATGCGCGATTACTTTTTGTTCCAAATCGAAACACATATGGTTAACGTCGGAAAGTTCGAGGGATTGTTTGATTTCCTCTTCACTTAAGACGCCGCCAACACCGTCGGAGCAGGCCATCAAAACATCTCCGTTATGAAGGGTAATCGGTTTTACCGTGGAGTCTGTTTTGTCAAGCCCGATCATCCCAAGGAAACCGGTAAGTGCCGTTGCCTCGGGAAGGCCTTCAAACTGCAGGGGATTTACGTCGCCATCTTCGATGGCTTCGATTTCTCGATCATGTAACAAAGTATGCTCCGCATTGAGCATTACCAGTTCTTTGTTCCGGTAAAGAAACAGAAAACTGTCCCCTACACTGACGTAGTATAATTTTCCTTCAAAAAGGATGCACGCAATCAGGGTACTTCCTCCGTCTCCGCCGATTAATTCCTCGACCTTTTCGGATGCGGTATATGCACTTTCCACAAGCTGTGCGGAAAGGTCCCGACTGCGATCCATTGCGGCAAAAGACTGGCGCAGGGATGCAATTGCGGTTTCGGAGGCAAGTTTGCCGTCCTTCATTCCTCCCATGCCGTCGCATACGGAAAAGAAAAACCCTTTTTCCTTAATTGCGGTAACATCCATGGAATTCATCACCGTAAAAGAATCTTCCTGCCTTGCTCTCGAACCGATTCCCTGGAGATTACCGATCCGGTAACTTAAAAGTCTCTCCGTCGGTTTCGGTGTCAGCGCAAGATATTTGCCATTCGCTGCATTTATTTGCGTACTGTCCGGCATAGTATCTCCTTACTGTAAACCGTTCTGCCAGGTGAATTTTTCTCCGCAGAAAGGAATGAATAAGAATTTGCTCTCACCCATTTCGATTAAATCAAATGCATTCATCGGTGTGGGAACATAAACCGGATTGTCATTTAAGTAAAGTCCGTTGGTTCCTTCACCGGGAATTAAATGGAACGTATTGTGCTTTACGTCATAAGCGATTCTTGCATGGGACTGTCTGGAAATGGTGGAATCCTTCTTGATTACGATATCATTTCCTTCGCCGCGTCCTACGGTATTGTTCTTTGCAAGGACCTTGTAATCTTTACCTCTTTCGGAGCCTTCAATACAAACAATCCAGCCTACAACCGGTTCTAAGTCCATATCCTTCTTCATTACGGCTACGGTCTTTCCGATGTCCTCTTCTTCAGCAGGTTTGCTTGCTGCCTGATAAGATGCGGGAGCTACGGTTGCACCGATTTCACCGGGATAGGATTGGTTTACAACACTGCTTGCGCCGACTGTCTTGCCGATTCCGGAATCCGGAGAGGAAAATTCTACGCGATTCACTCCCCCATTACAATACGGACATGACGCATACTGCGCGGAATCGTATAAATGTCCGTTTGCACATTCTGTTAATGCCATACCTACTTCTCCTTTTCTTTTTTTATGTTAAATAACATTAACGCACGAATTAATAAAAGATATCCTGACATTCCAGCCAGGTCTCACCGGATACGATATCGTAGCCGACGAGATCGTTGTCTCCGTCACCGTCGTAATCGGTCACGTAGAACAGGTTGTTATACTGGTGTGTATTCTGATTGAAACCGCTCTTTGCGGTAAAGAAAAGCGCCTGCATTTTATTCAGTGTCGCAACCGTTTTCTGGGTTCCGCTGTATATGCTGATCTGAACGATTTCAAATTCGGTCTCGGATTTCATGACGGTCGCATAAATGTAGGAACTGTAGCAAATATAAGAACAGTAAAATACGGAGGATGAATTGTACTCAAGACTGATATCATGAGGAGTATAATCATCGTAAATGTCATAGTATCCGGCAGCCCAGGAATTGTCGCCCATCATGCCGAAGCAGTAAAGATGTGCGTAATCCGCAAAAATCGTACAGTCATGACCGTTTAAGATATCCAGCATTCTGGGTTCTGCGTTAAGATCTCCCGCGGGAACGTAATAGATTGCCTGACGTCCGTCGGTGGTTTCCCCGATATAGAAAAACAGTCCGTCGGTAAAGGTGTACTGGAACGATTTCGTAAAGCTTCTGCTTCCCTTCTTTTCACCGGTACTGCGATCGATGCACCATACGGTCTTGTTGCCGTCTTCCACCCAGTAATAAAGAGAAGATACATACAGGCAGTAAACACCGGTAAAATCATTCAGTTCGGGAATAAAATCGCTACTACCGTTGCTTCCGTCTATAAATTTGCATCTTCCATCGATGACACCGTAATATACATCACCGATATTGGTCTGGCTTTTCCAGAGCTTCTGTTTACCTTCAACGTTGGAATAAGCATAAATTCCGTTCTGTGCAAACAGATTCCACTGATATGCATTGGTCACTTCGTTTCCGACCGGAGTGGAATAAAGAAGTTCATCCGCATCCTTAACCGGAGCGAGGCTTTCGCCGAGCGGCATGTCGGAAACCGGTTCGCTGACGGGTTCGGAAGTCGGATTGATACCGGGGAACGGATTCGTCGGATTGCTGGGCGGTTCGGAAGTAAGAACCGGGGTCGGTTCCGTATTTACCGGAACTTTCGGCTTCCTGGTATTTACGGTAGCAATAACTGCAACAATGATAAGAATCAGCAAAGGTATTACAACGAGTAAAGCTCCGCCTGCAATCAGGACGGGAATCCACCATTTTGCTTTCTTCTTTGCAGGCTGTGTTCCGGCAGCGGCCGTGTATCCCACGCCGGTCGTTGTGCCCACACCGGTCGTTGCGCCTACACCTGTTGTTGCACCTACACCTGTTGTTGCACCTACGCCTGTCGTTGCACCGATACCTGTCGTTGCACCGATACCCGAAGCGGGAATCTGCTGAGACGGAGTGATTTGCTGGGAAGGCGTAATCTGCTGAGACGGCGTAATTTGTCCGGAAGGTGTAATCGGCTGG
>DLBG01000099.1:0-2200 GCA_002494135.1 Lachnospiraceae bacterium UBA7027 | reverse complement strand
ACGGCGTAATCTGTCCGGAAGGTGCAGCTGCCGTATAAGGAACGCCTACCTGTACCGGAGCGGGAGCCGCCTGCTGTACGGGTGTTACCTGCTGAACGGGTGCCGTAAATTCAATACGGTTCGTAGCATTGGATGCTGCCACTGCCGCGGCTGTTCCCGCAGCAACCGAACCGGCTGCGCCTGCAGCACCGAGAAGCCCTTCCTTAAACTGCATCATATTCTGATAACGGTCGGAAGCCTGAACGGCTAACGCCTTAAAAATCGCATCCTCGCTTGCGGCATCAATGTTTACGCCGAGTGCGCTTAACGGAACAAGGTCGTCCTCATCGAGACGTTCCACGGAATCGGGCGGACGCTTTCCGGTCATTGCATAATAAAAAGTAGCACCGAGAGCATAGACATCCGTATACGGACCCTGTTTGCCGTGACGGGTATACTGTTCCTTCGGTGCAAAACCGTGCTTTAATACGACGTCAAGGCTTCTGCTCTTGTCGCCGAGGGAATATCTCGCCGCACCGAAGTCGAGAAGTTTTACAACGCCTTCTTTGGTAATATAAATATTGTCCGGGGTAACATCACGATGAATGATGCCTTTGCTGTGAACCACGGCAAGAGCATCCATGATGGGAATTAAGATCTTTTTCGCTTCTTCGAACGAAACTTTGCCGCCTTTTTCGCGGATGTAAGCATCGAAGCTGGTACCTTCGACAAAATCCATTACAAAATACGCGGTTCCGTATTCTTCGAAATAACTGTGGATTCTTACAATGTTCTCGTTTCCGATGAACTGTGCAAGGGTTTCCGCCTCTTTTAAGAAGCAGGTTTTACCGTACTCATAACTGTCTCCGCGTTCTCCGGAAAAGGGAGTTACCGTGGTTGCATTGGTACGGGTTGCCATACTGTCGGGGAAAAATTCCTTCACGGCAACTTTTTTGCCGTCTTTGTGATCGACTGCGGCATAGGTAATACCGAAACCGCCCTGTCCTAAGACTTTCTGAATGACATACTGCCCCGCGAGTACCGTCCCGACGGGCAGCGCCAGCGGATATTTTTCGTTAATATCAGCCATATTTCCCTCCCACACAAAAAGATAATTTTATTATATCCGTTTTAAGCGTTATTTGCAATTATTTTCAAGGTTTTCTTTGGCCACGGCAAGCATTAACTTAATACGGTTTTCCTGATTGACCTTCGTTGCTCCGGGGTCGTATTCGATATCAACCGCATTGACCTTCGGGTTAATCTGACGAACCTTGTTTAATACGCCTTTTACGGCAACATGACAGGGAAGACATCCGAACGGCTGCACGCAGACAATGTTTTCGTAACCGTGTTCGGCGAATTCAAGCATTTCAGCCGCGACATACCAGCCCTCTCCCATACTGTTTGCAATATCCAGAATTCCCTCGGAACGTTTCATCAGATCCTTCACGCGTTCCGGAGCCGTAAACTCGGGGAATTCCTCGATGGCGGAAATCAGCAGATCCTCGATTCCGAAATACCATTTCATGACGATTTTCATCGTCAGATGTTTGAGTGGCTTTCCGCCGAACTTACGAAGTTCTTCCAGGGCTCCGTTTGTTTTGTAAACACCGAAGCCGAGCATCGAAGGCATATAGTATTCGCAGTCCTGGGAAACCAGGAATTCTTCGAGATGATTGTTGCCGGGAACCGAATATTTTAAGAACAGTTCGCCGACGATTGCAACCTTGACTTTAGGAGTCAAGGTTTTGTCTATCTTTGTAAAATCCTCTCCCATCGCATGAAGGTTTCGGCGCATGGCTTTTTTGGTGTAACCGTGCCCTTTTTCAAACTGGGAAATCAGTTTATCGATCCAGGAATCGATCAGGGCATCCGTTTCGCCCTTATGATTTTCGTAAGGTCTTACCTGATTGCCGAGAATCATCAGGAAATCTCCGTAGACCATTCCGGCCACGGCCATAAAAAGAGTCGAAATCCGCATTAAAACGCCGCTGTTATACTCCATAAACCAGGTATTGGCGGAAATAAACGGAACGTTCGGATAACCGGCTTTTTCAAATGCCTTACGCATCAGGTTGATATAGTTGGAATCCCTGCAGCCGCCTCCCGACTGTGTAATCATCATGGCAACCTTATCCGGGTCGTATTTGCCGCTTTCCAAAGCGGTCAACATCTGTCCGGTAATCAAAAGGCAGGGATAACAGATGTCATTATGAAC
>DLBG01000051.1 GCA_002494135.1 Lachnospiraceae bacterium UBA7027 | reverse complement strand
ATTCGCAGCAGCTACCAGAAAGTACATCGAAGCAGGTAAGGATCTCGAAGGTAAGGGATATGATCCCAGAAAGCTTTTAAAGCCCGGTTGCGAAGCAATCGTTGCCAAGGCAAAAGAGCTTGCAGAAGGATTCGAAGCAGCAGGCAAGGCTTGATTAAGTCTTAAACCGGTGCCCGGCACCGTAAATAGTTCATGAACTTTCGAAAACCCTTGTGGCAGGCAGGCGCGGATATGCGTACTGCAGGTGCCGCGGGGGTTTTCTTTTTTATTGTTTTCTGTCCGGCATGTGCTTTGGCGGATACATGAATTATTTCAAAGTTGTATGCTTGATCTTTGCGGGAATTCTGATTTATCTTCTGACGAAAGTCATTATTGAGAAGAATGAAAACGCCATTTCCATGGTTAAGATTCTTGGATACAAGAACGGAGAGATTGCATCGCTTTACTTACTCAGTACGACCTGGATGGTAATTATCTCGGCGGTAGCCACATCCTTCCTCGGAGTGAAAGCACTGGAAGTTGTTTGGAAAATCATCATCGGCCAGATGGACGGCTGGATTCCGGCACATATCCCTTCCATTACGATTGTATGGATCGTGTTAATGATTCTTGCGGCATACCTTGTCGTGATGTTCATTGACTACACCCGTATCCGCAAAATCCCGATGGATGAGGCGCTGAAAAATGTAGAATAAAAATACACGCGTAATACACAAACAATACACGCATCGATTATAATCACTTTAGAATCGAATCGTTCCCGGGACGGTTGGTTCTAAAGTGATTTTTATATGGAGTGAGTTATGGCAGACAGAATTCTTTTAATTGAAGACGATGAGAAGATTCGAAATATCGTAAAGGAGTATTTTACCGCAAAATCGAATCAACAGTATGAGATTATCGGAGTTGCCACGGGCGATGAAGGTATGGAGTGGGCGAATCGGAACGACTACGATCTGGTGCTGCTCGATATCATGTTGCCCGGTGTGGACGGATTTTCTCTTTGCCGGCAGTTTCGAAAGAATACGGATGTTCCCATTCTTTTTATTACCGCAAGGACGGCGGAAGAGGATCGTTTGTACGGCTATGAGCTCGGCTGTGACGATTATGTCTGCAAACCGTTTTCGTTTGCGGAATTATATGCAAAGGTTTCGGCGTTCCTTCGTCGCACGAAGGAGGCGTCGAAAGAAAGAATACTTACCTGCGGTAAAATCCGTTTAAATCAGGTTTCCCTTACGGTGGAAGTGGATGGCAGTGAGATTGAACTGCCGCCGAAGGAGTTTGAGATTTTAAGTTATCTGATGCAGCATGTAGGCTGGGTAGTAAGCAGAGAGACACTTCTTAACCGTATCTGGGGCGAGGATGCCTATGTGGAGCAGCGTGTGGTCGATAACCGTGTTAAAAATTTACGCAAGGCGCTTGGCAGTGCCGGAAGCCAGATTAAAACCGTGATTTCCAAGGGGTACAAGTTGGTGGAGGAGTGAAAATAATATGAAAATAGAGAAAGAAAGAAAAAGAAAAGCACCAAAACTTTGGCGGATGATATTTAGAAGGATCCTTCTGTTTTCCATAGTGTTTATTACGGCTGCAGGGTTGATTACGGATTACGGATATCGAAATTGGGCAGTGGATACGGTAGAAGAAGGAAGAAAAGAACTGGATGATATGCTGTACCGAATTCAACAGATTGAGAATTCGGAACATGCTTTGACGACAAAAGCTCAGATAGGAAAGTTGTTGTCATCGAAGGTAACGACGAATCTGGACACAGATAATGAACTGCCGAATGTCCGCTATTGGAAAATTACGGAGCGAAAGACAGGAGAGCTTGTAGTGGATTCTAGAAAAAAAGCGTTTTTAACGGCAGACTATGGGTTTAGAACTGATGACTTTTATTGTGAAGATCAGGATGTTATTGATTGGGCAAGCCAAATTGAGGAGGAAGTAAGAAAGAAGAGCGAAAACCCTTCAATAAGAGTAGGCTACAAGTTTGATTTTTATTTTGATTTCCCTGGGCAACTCAATGAGAATTACAGAAATTCGCATTATTCCGGTTTCTTAAATACGGGTAAAATCCGTCCGAGAACGGCAGAAGTCTATTTTATTAACCGTAAGAAAGGCGAAATAGAGCTTTTTGAACAACGCGAATTTGAATTAAGTCCGTGTGATTGGGATAACACAATTCGATATGGAACAAGCTTTCATGATTATCAAGAGGAGGAACAGAGTATTTTTCTGAATGTTTTAGGCGGAGATCATTCGATATCGGAGGACAGTTTTCCGATTATCAGCGTGAAAGATGAAGGGGCCAAAAACTATTATTTAGGACGGTCGGAAGCGCATTTTGAAGACTATCCCATTTTGGTACAACAGGATTACAGGTATAGTAATAAATTCTGGGTTGGGGATTTTCAAAACATAGAAAGAAAAGAATTCTCCGTCAAGAAAAAGAATTCCGTGGGAGACTACAAGGAAAAACAGTATGTTTTGGAGTATTACTATAAAACGAATTACTGGGAACTATACGGACAAGATATCATGAAAAAATGGGCGGAATACTTCGCGGGGCTCCTGCTGGTTCTGGTTCTTGTTACAGTTGCCGAGTATGCTTTCCGCAAGTCTCGCTTTGAAAGAGAAGAATACCGCAGAATCCTGACAAACTCGCTTTCCCATGATTTGAAGACTCCGCTTACGTCTCTTCAGGGGTATGCGGAAAGCCTGCAGGAAAACCTGAATAATGAAAAAAAAGAAGATTATGTTCAGGGGATTCTGGATAATGCGGCATATATGGATCACCTGCTTCATGCCAATACCGAACTTCTCAGACTTGAGAATATGGGTGCGGTGAAGGAAAAAGAAATGCTTGATCTTGTGGAGGTTTCGGAAGGTCTGTTTGAAAAATATGCCACTGCTTTAAAAGACCGCAATATTAAACTGGAATTTCTGGGAAGCTGCAAGAAAAAGGCAAATAAGGAGCTGATTTCGGAAGCGTTGGAGAACCTGATTTCGAATGCCGTAAAATATACAAATGACGGGGGAGAAATAACCATTGAAGGAACGACGGAAGGATTTACGATTTTAAATTCTACGAATGATATTCCGGCGGAGGATGAAAAAAAACTTTGGGAGCCTTTCGTTAAAGGTGACGCAGCAAGGTCCGGAGAAAAAGGCAGCGGCCTTGGACTTGCCATTGCCGCTGAGATTTTTAAGAAACATCGTATGAAAGCGAAAATCGAGTACGGCTACGGAGCGCTGAAGTCGTTCGCTGTGCGAGTGCAGTAAAAACTATCGCAGTCCGATGATTCCCGCCATGGTACCTCGTTTGCCTTTGGAGGCACGGTGAGAAAAGAAAATATCGCTGTTGCAGCAGGTACAAAGCCCGGAGATATGAATATTGTCTTCGGGTATTCCTGCGTATAGGAGCATTTCTAAGTTGATGCGCCATAAGTCGATGTCGAATTTGCCGTTTTCCTTCTTATAAAACCATGCCTCGTCGAGGTAGGGGAATTCCGCGAATTCCATGAAGACATCGCCGTCCGTTTCAAAACAGCACATGCCGATGGAGGGACCGATTCCGGCAAGGATGTCATTGACATTGCAACCGTAGTCGGATATCATGCGTTCGACCATTTTTGCGCCGATTTCCTGCGCGGTTCCCTTCCAGCCCGAATGGGCGAGCCCCACTGCTTTTTTGACCGGATCGTAGAAGTATAAAGGGACACAGTCCGCAAAGGTTGCGGTCAGAATAAGACCGGGTTTGTCGGTAAGAAGTCCGTCGACTCCTTCAAAGGGGAAGTCCCGCCAGATGCCGGCTCCGGCATCTTCTTCGGTTACGTTGCGGATGTTGTCTCCGTGCTCCAAATTTGCAAGGACGATCTTCTCCGGATCAAGGGAAAGCGTCCGGCAGAGAATTTTATAATTCATCCGGACATTCTCCAGATCGTCTCCCGTATGGATGCCCATGTTCAGGGAAGAATAGTAACCGGTGCTTACGCCGCACTCTCTGGAAGTGAAAGCGTGCACGATTTCCGGATGTTCGTCGAACGCCGGAAATGTGTAGTAGCGGACTTCGTTCTTGTAGTTTTCTTTCATGGTATGTAAATTCCTTTTGCTGCAGACGTAGATTTGTGCGTGGAGGAAAACGAAAAATCCCCCTAAAAAGGGAGGATGCCCGTACGCTTACGCGCCGGGCATTCAATCTGAAAAAGTTATTTGAAATATCACAATTGCTTTGTTATCCACTTAAGAAGGAGGAGTCTTCTTATGGTTATTATACTACTAGGCGAATATTAACAAACAATGCTTTTCAAATCAACAATCTGTAAAATAAATATGAACAAATAATGAACGGCCGGCTGATTACAGATGCTGAGGTTCGGGATAATCCACTCCGAAAGTCTCAACGGTAACGGTTTTCATGCGCTGCGGGGTAAGAGGCTTGTCGCGATAGTCGGTTTCCACCGAAGCAATGGCATTTACCACTTCCATGCCTTCAATCAGTTTGCCGAATGCCGCATACTGACCGTCTAAGAAAGGAGAGTCCTTATGCATGATAAAGAACTGGCTTCCCGCGGAATCGGGATTCTGCGCGCGGGCCATGGAGAGTACGCCCTCGGTATGCTTTAAGTTATTCTCAAATCCGTTTAAGGCAAATTCTCCCTTAATGCAGTAGCCGGGGCCGCCGATACCGATGCCCTCGGGATCTCCGCCCTGAATCATGAATCCGCTGATGACACGGTGGAAAATCAGTCCGTCATAGAATTTTTTGTTGATTAAAGTTACAAAATTGTTTACGCTTTCCGGCGCAATTTCGGGATAGAGCTCCGCCTTCATAACGGAACCGTCTTCCATGGTAATGGTTACAATAGGGTTCTGTGCCATAGCATTATCTCCTTAACTGTGGTTTTACAAAAAATAACGATTTATTATAGCACGATTTATACAGAAAGCAGAGAAGATTTTACCAATTTTATTTTTCTGTTTATGGTAAAATAAAGAAGTAGTCTTTGGAGGTATTATCGGCGGGGTAGAAAGGAAAGGGTTATGGAAAATTTTACATTTTATTCACCGACTTTTTTTGCATTCGGAAAGAATGCGGAGGCAGATACAGGAAAATATGTGAAGCGTTTCGGCGGAAGCAGGGTTTTGATTCATTACGGCGGCGGAAGCATCGTCCGGTCCGGACTTCTTGACAGGGTAAAGGCTTCACTCGAAAAAGAGGGCATTCCTTTTACGGAACTGGGCGGGGTAAAACCCAATCCGAGAAGCGGTCTGGTTTATGAGGGAATTGAACTTTGCAGAAAGGAAAATGTGGATTTTATCCTTGCCGTAGGCGGCGGAAGTACGATTGATTCCTCAAAGGCTATTGCCGCGGGTGTTCCTTATGACGGCGATTTCTGGGATTTCTATCAGGGAAAGGCAATTGAAAAAGCGCTTCCCGTGGGAACGGTTTTGACGATTGCGGCAGCAGGCAGCGAGGGCAGCCCGGACTCCGTCATTACCAAAGAGGAGGGGATGTTTAAAAGAGGCACCGGCAGTGATTTAATCCGTCCGAAGTTCAGCATACTGAATCCTGAGCTTACGCAGACCCTGCCCGCATATCAGACGGCAGCGGGTGCGACGGATATTATGGCACATCTTTACGAAAGATATTTAACCAATTCCACGGAAGTGGAAGTGACGGACCGTCTGATTGAGGCACTGCTTCTTACCATGAAATACGAAACACCGCGTGTCATCGCAAATCCGGACAATTATGAGGCGAGAGCCAACATTATGTGGGCCGGAATGATGGCACATAACAATTCCTGCGGTGTCGGCAGAAGCCAGGACTGGAACAGCCATGATATCGAACATGAACTTTCCGCACTTTACGACTGTGCACACGGCGCGGGTCTTGCGGTTACGATGCCGGCGGTTTTTAAGTATGTAATGAACCACAATGTCATGCGTTTTGCGCAGGTGGCGGTTCGCGTCTGGGGATGCGAGATGAATTTTGATCATCCCGAAATGACGGCCCTTGAGGGAATCGAGGCATTCAAAAACTTCTTAAAATCCATCGGAATGCCCGTGAATTTCGAGGAACTCGGTGCCAGGGAAGAAGATATTCCGAAACTGGTTGACGTACTCTGCCACGGTAACGGAAGAAACGGAACCCTGTCCGGATTTGTGACTTTAAACGAAGAGGACTGTACGAAAATCTATCAAATGATGGTAAGGGGATAAAGATATGCAAACGGATACCATGAAAGCGGAAATCAGAAAGGAACTGACGGAACATATCATTCCGTTCTGGCTGTCTTTAAAGGATGAGGAAAACGGCGGATTCTACGGATATTTAAGTTACGAACTGGAGCTTGATAAAAAAGCGGACAAGGGCTGTATTTTAAACAGCAGAATTCTGTGGTTTTTCTCCCATGTTTACGATTTCTTCCGAAAGGAAATACTTTCGGACCATCCGGACGCTCCCGAAACCGAAGCAGAGAGCCGGGTCATTTTTGAAGGCAACGGTCTTTATCCGGCATACACCCTTGCGGATTTAAAAAAAGCGGCCACTCACGCTTACCGCTTTTTAAAAGAGGCTATGCTGGATCTGGATAACGGCGGGGTATACTGGTCGGTAACATACGAAGGACTGCCTTCGGATACGCAGAAACACACCTACAACCAGGCATTTGCGATTTACGGTCTGGCGGCATATTATGAGATTTCGGGCGATAAAAGGGCTTTGGAGACGGCCTATGCGCTTATGGATATCATTGAGGAAAAATGCGCGGACGACGGCGGATATCTGGAGGCCTTTACCATTGATTTTAAGCCCCGGTCCAATGAGGAGCTTTCGGAAAACGGCGTGGAAGCGACGCGTACCATGAATTCGCTTCTTCACTGTTTTGAAGGATATACGGAACTTTACCGTGTGGACAGACAGGAAAAGGTCAGAGAGAAACTGTGCGAGATTGCGAACCGTTTTGCGGATAAATTTTACAATCCCGAGAAAACCAGGCAGGAAGTTTTCTTTGACAGGGATTACAATTCCTTAATCGATCTTCATTCCTACGGTCATGATATCGAAAGCAGCTGGCTTTTGGAAAAAGGCATCCTGTTAGTGGATGATCCTGCTCTTACCGAAAAACTGACGCCGATGTTTCGTGCCATGGAGGAACATGTGTATGATGCAGCCTTTGACGGAGAAGCACTTTTAAACGAGTGTGAGAAAGGCGTTAATGACACAAAACGAATCTGGTGGGTGGAGTGCGAGGCCGTGATCGGATTTACAAACAGGGGAATGATGGAGGAAGAAGGAAATAAATATATGTCAGCCGCCGAAACCATCTGGGGATATATCCGCGATCATATCGTTGACCCCCGTCCGGGGTCCGAGTGGCTGTCGGAGGTAGATACCCGGAATGTTCCGTTTACGAAAAAGCCCATCGTCGAGGAGTGGAAATGTCCGTATCATAATGGTAGAATGTGTTTGGAAGTTTTAACCAGGCTTTCATGCTAAGCTAAGAGGAGAGAAAACATGTTTCGTGATGATTTTGTATGGGGTGTTGCCTCAAGTGCTTATCAGGTGGAGGGAACCGATCCCGTAAATGTCAGAGGAAAATGCATCTGGGATACCTTTTCTGAGGAGAATATTCTCAATACCAAGGGCGGAAACGGACTTATTGCCTGCGATCACATGCACCGGTATAAAGAAGACTTTGCCATGATGCGCGATCTCGGAATTAAGGCCTATCGTTTTTCCGTCAACTGGTGCCGTATTCTTCCGAACGGAACCGGAGAGGTTTCGGAGGAAGGAATTGCATTTTACCGTGATCTGATTTCTTCCATGAAAGAGAACGGAATCACCCCGTATCTGACACTTTATCACTGGGATCTGCCGCAGGCCCTCGAAGATAAGGGCGGCTGGGTCAATCCGGATATCGTGGATGCTTTCGGCGAATACGCAAGAATCGTAGCCGAACGGTTTTCCGATCTGGTGGAATACTTCTTTACCATCAACGAACCGCAGTGTGTCATCGGCCTTGGTTATGTGGTCGGCGTGCATGCACCCGGAAAGAAACTCGGTTACAAAGAAACCACACAGGCTTCCGTTAACCTTTTAAAGGCACACGGCAAGGCTGTTCTGGCACTTCGCAAATACTCGGTAAGACCGGTGAAAATCGGTTATGCACCGACCTGCACGATTCCCATTCCCGCCACGGATTCCCCGGAGGATATCGAGGCGGCAAGAAAGAAATATTTCTCAATCACCAAGGATACCTGGGACTGGGCATGGACCGTGGCATGGTTTTCGGATCCCGTGCTTTTGGGAGAATTCCCCGAAGATTCTCTTCGGCTTTTCAAAGGAGAGATGCCGGAAATCACAAAGGAAGATTTGGAACTGATGCATCAGCCCATCGACTTCCTCGGACAGAATATTTACAACGGTTATTATATAAAAGCCGGAGAAAACGGCGAACCCGAAGATGTTAGAACCTATCCCGGTTATCAGGAAACCGGTGTTCACTGGCCCATCATGGAAGAGTGCCTCTACTGGGGCGCGCGGTTTGCGTATGAGCGTTATAAGCTTCCGATTTTTATTACCGAAAACGGTATGGCCTGTCATGATGCCGTTTCACTGGACGGCAGGGTTCATGATCCGAACCGTATCGATTTTCTGGACCGCTACCTCTCCGCACTGCAGCTTGCATCGGATGACGGCGTGGATGTCCGCGGATATTTCTTATGGTCCGTTATGGACAATTTTGAGTGGGATCAGGGCTATCACGGACGTTTCGGTATTATCCATACCGATTTCGTGACCTTAAAGAGAACCCCCAAGGACAGCGCGTACTGGTACAAACAGACCATGGAAAGCAACGGGGCCAATCTGGCAGTCAACACCGGTCGCTGGGTTCGAAGCGCCAGATGGCAGAATGAGGGAAGTTCCAATACCGTTAAATAAGGAATCCTACACGGGGGTAAGAAAGATGACAAAAACCACAGATATTACGCTGGACTGTTCCGGCTTTGTGATTCTGGCCGATTATGTTCCGCAGATCATTCAGGAAATACGGTATCACTCCGGGTTTAATTTTATCGGGGAGAGAATTGACGGATACGAAGATCCCATTGCGCTTATCACCAAAGAAGCGGCAAGAGCGTTAAAATCGGTCAGCAGTGAACTGATCGTGCAGGGTTACCGTCTGAAGGTTTTTGATGCCTATCGTCCGGCTTCGGCGGTGAAACAGTTTGTATTCTGGGGAATCGAGGAACAGGACCTTCGAATGAAGCAGTATTTCTACCCGGAACTGGAGAAACAGGAACTTTTCGTAAAGGGATATATTGCTAAGCAGTCATCCCACAGCCGCGGAAGCGCCATTGATCTGACGCTTTTTGACATGAAGACCGGCAGGGAAGTGGACATGGGAGGCCCTTTTGATTACTTCGGAGAACTGTCGCACCCGGATTACAGGGGGATTACCGAGGAACAGTACGAGAATCGCATGATTTTAAGGAATGCGATGATCCGTAACGGTTTTCAGCCGATTGACTGCGAATGGTGGCATTTTTCCTTAAAAGACGAGCCGTACCCGGATACGTATTTTACTTTCCCGGTTTCGGCAGAATATCTGAAACGCCAGTAAATGAGTAAAAATAAAGCTCCGACATTCGGTCGGAGCTTTTGTTTTGTCAGGTAATCATTTGTTTTATGTTGCCGTTTTCATCCGTGTAATAGTCATGCGGTTTCACCGGCGCTCCGCAGTGCGGGCAGGAGGTATGCATGCCGACGATATAGATGCCGTCGCAGTACTCGCAGGCTTCCTGATCGACGAATTTCTCATCGCAGACGGTTGCCTTCGGATAGTATTTTTCCTTCACGGGATGGATGTCCATACCGAGCAGCATAATGCCGAGGAAAAAGATTTCAAAAACAATACAGCAGGGACTTATGCACGAATCCCCGTGTTTTTTCATGGCTACGGGAGTTAAGTCGTCAAAGGCCCGGGCAATGGCGGCGTCCACGGTATACTGCTTATTCTGCAGTAAATATTTATGGAGGTTATCGGTAAAAAGACCGGTTTCTTTTTCTCCCAGAATCGGATCGGTATCGTCGCCTTGCATACCTTCCCAGTACCAGTCGGCGAAGCCGTTGTCTTTGGTTTCGGATGCACATTATCGAATTCTTTCTTTACACAACTAAAGTATATACAAAATTCGGTTTTTTTACTATACTAAAGCGAGTAATCAGAATTTCAGTGAGGGAAAAAATATGATTAATCAGGAATTTAAAGACATGATTCAGGCACCCAGCGTTATTCGTGCGCTGGCAGGATATGCAAACCGCAGAGGAAAGGAAATCGGATACGAAAACGTTTTCGACTATTCTCTGGGCAACCCGTCCGTTCCCGTTCCGGAGGAACTGACGAAAACGATGATTGAACTTCTTAACACCAAAGATTCCGCTTATCTTCACGGCTACAGCCCCAATCCCGGGAACCCCATGAGCAGGGAGGTAACGGCCGATCATTTAAACCGTGTCTTCGGTATGGATTACACCATGGATCATATTTTTATGACATCCGGTGCGGCCGGTGCGGTGGCACACGCTCTTCGCTGCGTGACAAAGCCCGGAGACGAGGTGCTGACCTTTGCTCCGTATTTTCCGGAATACAATCCTTACGTAAATAAAACCGGTGCGATTTTAAAAGTCGTTCCCGCGGACACAACTTCCTTCCAGATTAATTTCGATGCTTTCGAGGAAATGCTGAATCCGAACGTACAGGCGGTTTTGATTAATACGCCGAACAATCCGTCCGGTATCGTATACTCCACCGAAACGATTCAAAAGCTCGCATCGATTCTGGAGTCCAAACAGAAAGAGTACGGTCATGATATTTTCATTATTTCCGATGAACCGTATCGTGAAATCGTATTCGCGGGTGTGGATGCACCTTACGTATCCAAATTCTATGACAACACCTTGTCCTGCTATTCCTATTCCAAGTCGATGTCGATTCCCGGTGAGCGTCTCGGATATGTGGCAGTGAATCCCAGGGCAACGGATGCAAACCTGATTGTGCCGATGTGCTGTCAGATTTCCAGAGGAACCGGTCACAACTGCCCGGCATCCTTAATCCAGATTGCGGTTGCAAAATGCATCGATCTGACATCGGATCTGTCCGTATATGAAACCAACATGAACTTAATCTACAACGAACTTGTGGATCTGGGCTTCGAAGTGGTAAAACCCGGCGGAACCTTCTACATCTTCCCGAAGGCACTCGAAGACGATGCCGTTGCATTCTCCGAAAAGGCAAAGAAATATGACCTGATTCTGGTACCGTCCGATTCCTTCGGTGTAAAGGGATATTTCAGAATGGCATATTGTATCGACACGGAAAAAGTCGAGAGATCTTTGGTAGCTCTTCGTGAATTTGTCAAGAAAGAATATGGCAGATAATCTTAAAAGAGTATTAAAATAAGGACTTGCAAAATTCTTTTTGAGTAAAAACGTAGAAAATTCGGCTGTTTTGTTGTGCATCTTATACAGTTTTGCCTTTAGAACCTTGTGAATTATGGGTAAAAAGGCAGAAAATGCCCTCAAACCTTTGACTTTTCAAGGTTTTTGCAATAAACTTGACTTAAGTTTTATGGGGAAAACCATAAATCGGTGTTTTAATGTTTTAAGCTTTTTAAATAATTCTAAACACCCGATGGTGAAAAGGAAGGAGTCAGGAATCATGGCAGAAGAAAAGAAAACAGCGGTTGTTAAACCGATTGCCAAAGCAGCAGTTAAGGTTGAAGCAGCTAAGGAAGAGAAAAAGGCAGAAGCCGTAAAGGCAGCAGCACCTGCTAAGAAGGCACCCGCAAAGAAAGCAGCACCTGCAAAGAAGGCAGAAGCTCCCAAGAAGGCAGAAGCTGCAAAGGTAGCAGAACCCGCAAAGAAAGCAGAAGCTCCTGCAAAGAAGGCAGCACCTGCTAAGAAGGCAGAAGCTCCCAAGAAGGTAGCACCTGCTAAGAAAGCAGCTCCCGCAAAAAAGGCAGAAGCTCCCAAGAAGGCAGCTCCCGCAAAGAAGGCAGAAGCTCCCAAGAAAGCAGCACCTGCTAAGAAGGCTGCTCCCGCTAAGAAAGTTGCCGCTCCCAAGGTAGAAGCAACCAAGAGCTCTATTTTCGTAGAGTGGGGCGAGAAGAAGTACAGCGAAGCAGATCTGATCAAGATTGCAAAAGATGTATGGGTATATGACCTTAAGCAGAAGGCAGCTGATTTCAAGAGCGTTGAAATCTATGTAAAGCCTTATGAGAACGTTGCTTACTATGTAGTAAACGGAACGGAAAGCGGAAGCTTCAATATCTAATCCGCATATAAATAAGGATTGCTGGCCCCACCCGGTAAACGGGTGGGGCTTTTTGTATGATTTTGCAGATATTTTACTGTTGACAATTATTCCCGACGGTGGTAGATTATGTTTTGAAGGTATTAGCACTCTTGTTAAGCGAGTGCTAACAAAGCAAAGAATCACCACCGTTTTTGATTTCGGACAGGAGAAGGAGGAAGGTTTTCGATGCAGCTGGATGAACGCAAAATGAAAATACTGCAGGCGATTATTCGTAACTATTTGGAAACCGGTGAACCTGTCGGATCAAGAACCATTTCGAAGTACACGGACTTAAACTTAAGCTCCGCAACCATTCGAAACGAAATGTCCGACCTGGAAGAAATGGGCTACATCCTTCAGCCGCACACTTCCGCAGGACGTATTCCTTCCGATAAAGGCTATCGTCTCTACGTGGACAGCATGATGGAAGAGAATGCCAGACAGGTGGAAGAACTGAAAGAAATGCTGGTTGAGAAGGATGAGAAAATGGATCACCTTTTGAAGCAGGTAGCCAAGGTCCTGGCGGTTAATACGAACTACGCGACCATGGTAACCGCTCCCAGGGTTTCCGGGAACAAAGTAAAATTCATCCAGCTCTCCAGGGTAAACGAAGAACAGATTCTTGCCGTAGTCGTTGCGGAAGGAAACATTATCAAGAACACCATGATTAATGTGGATGAGCCGATTAACGACGAAGTAATGCTGAAACTGAATATCCTTTTAAACACCAGTTTAAACGGACTGGCAATCGAGGAAATCAACCTGGCGTTAATTTCCAAGATGAAAGCGCAGGCCGGCGAGTACGGTTCCTTCATCGGAGACGTAATCGATGCGGTGGCGGAAACCATTAAGGATGACGATGATTTAGAGGTTTACACTTCCGGTGCGAACAACATCTTTAAATATCCGGAGCTCGCAAGCGAACAGAATGCAAGCGGATTAATCAACGCATTTGAGGAAAAAGAGCTTCTGGCACAGCTTGTGGACAGCGCAATGGATGAGACCGGGAACAAGAACGGCATCCGCGTATACATCGGTGAAGAATCCCCGATTCAGAGCATGAAGGACTGCAGTATTGTAACCGCCAATTACGAATTCGGCGAGGGTATGCGGGGAACCATCGGAATCATCGGCCCGAAGCGAATGGATTACGAAAAGGTGGTCGGAACGCTTAAAACCATCAAAACACAGCTCGATACGCTGTATCAGGATGACAAGAAATAGAATGAAATCTCCGGGGAGATGAGAACAGTGGCAATAAGAGGTAAGAAAAAGAAAAAAGGAAAACAGAAAATGGAAGAAGAAATCAAAGATTTGACGGAAGAAACCGCGAATGAGGCAGGTGCTTCCGGCGAAGAAGAAACAAAAGAAGCCGCGACAGAGGGGGAAACCGGTACGGAAGCGAATGAAGCCGAAGCCGGGGAAACCGAAGTTAAGGATACCGAAGCCGGGAAGCAGGAGGCGGAGGAAGAGAAAGATCCGAAACAGCAGCGCATCGACGAACTCGAGGATATGGTAAAGAGGCAGCTTGCAGAATTCGACAATTTCCGCAAGCGTACCGATAAGGAAAAGGAAACCATGTTTGAGGCGGGAGCAAAGAGCGTTATCGAAAAACTCCTTCCCGTGGTTGACAATTTTGAACGGGGGCTTGCTTCCATTCCCGAAGAAGAACAGGGCAGTGCTCATGCGGAAGGCATGCAGATGATATACAAGCAGCTCATGGGTGAGCTTGACAAACTGGACGTCAAACCCATCGAAGCCGTCGGAAAAGAATTCAATCCGGAACTGCATAATGCGGTAATGCAGTGCGAGAGCGATGAATATGAAAGCGGCATCGTGGCACAGGAGCTCCAGAAAGGTTATACCTACCGTGACAGTGTCATTAGGCACAGCATGGTGGCAGTAGTAAGTTAAAAGCAACTCCGGACAAAGCGCCGGGAAACAGTACACAATAAACGTAAACAGGAGTCCATACTCAGGAGGTAATAAAAATGGGAAAAATCATTGGTATTGACTTAGGAACAACAAACAGCTGTGTAGCAGTTATGGAAGGCGGACAGCCTACCGTTATCGCGAACCAGGAAGGTATGAGAACGACCCCTTCCATCGTCGCTTTCGCGAAGAACGGTGACAGACTTGTCGGTGACGCCGCAAAACGTCAGGCGGTTACCAACGCGGACAAAACAATCATGTCCATCAAGCGTGATATGGGTACCGACAGAGGACGTACCATCGACGGAAAGAAATATTCACCTCAGCAGATTTCCGCTATGATTCTTCAGAAACTGAAGGCCGATGCGGAGGGATATCTGGGTGAGAAGGTTACGGAAGCGGTTATTACCGTACCCGCTTACTTCAACGATGCTCAGCGTCAGGCAACCAAGGATGC
>DLBG01000032.1 GCA_002494135.1 Lachnospiraceae bacterium UBA7027 | reverse complement strand
GACTTCGTTGCAAAGAACGAAGTATTCCAGGAGTTCGTACAGGAAGTCGCAGACAAGGCACTTGCTTCCGGATTGAACGGCGGTGCAAACGGAGAAGATGTTCAGACTCTTCTTGACGGCGGTCTTACCGAAGTATTCGCTGAGAAGACTCTTAAAATCGGCGAGAAGCTTTCCTTCAGAAGATTTGAAAGAGTTACCGGCGACATCGTTGCTTCTTACATTCACGGTGGCGGAAAGATCGGCGTTTTAGTGGCAGCTTCAGGTACCAATACCGATGCTTCCAAGGAAGCCCTTACCAACATCGCAATGCAGGTAGCGGCTATGAATCCTACCTACATCTCCAGAAACGACATTTCCGCAGACGAACTTGCAAAGATCAAAGATATCACTCTTGAGAGCGCATTAAACGATGCATTTACCTTACCGAAGCCCATCCTCAACAAGTTGCTTGAGGAAGCAAGCACGACCGATGTTTGGGGCGACGAGGACAAAGCAAGCTACGAAAAGGAAAAAACCAACAAGTATCTTCCGAACTTCATCTCCGACGCAGGAAAGGCAGCTCTTGGCCAGCTTGCATTAAGCAAGAAGGACGAAATCTCCGGCGACAAGATTTTCGCAGGTCTGGTAGAAGGACGTATTTCCAAGCAGCTTAAGGAAATCTGCTTACTTGATCAGGTTTATGTTAAGGCTGAAGACGGAAAGCAGAGCGTTGCAAACTATCTTGCAAGCGTTTCCAAGGACATCGTAATCACCAAGTTCGTTCGTTTCGAAGTTGGCGAAGGCATGGAGAAAAAGAACGAAGATTTTGCAGCGGAAGTTGCAAAACAGATGAACGGTTAATCCCATATATAGAGGGTTACATAATCCAAAACACAAAAGAGCGGGGTGGTGCAAAAGCACCACCCTTTTTCATATTTTTTTCGCAAAATTAGGCACTTTTTTTTGTTCCAACAAGCATGTTTTTATGTTAAAATGTATAAGCCGCACTCCGGGGGTATTGGGTTTAAAAGTCGTTCCGGAAAGACACTTTCGGAAATGTTGAATACAGAGTTAATTTATGTCCGAAGAAAATGCAAACAACACACAGGAATTGAATAGCACGGAAAGCGCAGCCAGAAGGGAATTCCGCAGAAAAAGGGTGAAACGCATCAAAGCGATTCTTATCTTTTTGCTGGTATTCTTTTTGGTGATTCCGAACATTCTTTGTGCGTTTCTTTTATACAAACTTTACCAGATGAATAAAAACATCGATCTGCTTCGCGAGGAGATTAAAATCTCCCAGACAGAGATTGAACGCCGCACGCAGGAAACCGGCTCCGTTTTGCTTGACGAAAACGGCAATCCCATCGTATATGATGCGGAATATGTCGCGGAAAGAGACGAAGATGCCGACCTCCCCGATGCGGAGCGTTATCCCGGCAAGCAGCTGGTGTATCTTACTTTCGATGACGGTCCGAGCAAATATACGGACGAAATTCTGGATATATTAAAAGAACACGACGTGAAGGCCACCTTCTTCGTGCTTGCACAGGAAGGCTATGACGATCAGTATAACCGCATCATTGCGGAAGGACACACGCTCGGCATGCATTCCTATACGCACAAGTACAGCGAGATTTATAAGGATCTGGATTCCTTCAAACTCGATATCGTATCCTTATCCGATTTCCTGATCGGGAAAACCGGCATCCGTCCCAGATTTTACCGTTTCCCGGGCGGCAGCTCCAATGACGTTTCCGATGTACCCGCAGAGGATATGATTCATTTTCTGACCGAGCAGGGCTATGTATATTATGACTGGAACGTAACCAGCGAAGATGCATCCTCCACCATGAAGGATACGAATGTCATCGTAAGAAACGTTTTAAACGGAATCGGCAACAAATCCCATTCCGTTGTGCTGATGCATGATGCGGCTACGAAGCGCACCACCGTGGAAGCGCTGCCGATTATCATCGAGTCCCTGCAGAAGAAGGACAACGTGGTATTCCTTCCCATTACGGACAAAACGGAACAGGTATATCACGTCAAACCGGAACTTCCCCAGGAAGATGTAAAATCTCCGGAGGAGCGTTCCGAGGATCCCGAATCCCTTTCTGAAATCGTGAAAGAGGAGGACGGAGAAGGAGCCGGGGATGAAGAAACGGCCGGAGATGAAACCGATGTCGACCGGATTTCCGAAGAATAAGAAATTACAGGATAAGAAGATAAAGGGGGATAACGTAAAATGGGTTTTTTTAACGATTTGAAACAGGATCTGACGCAGGCCGTAAACGAGCTTACGGACGGTACCGAAGAAGAAACCGTTGCGGTAAAGAAAGAACCGAAAGAGAAATTCGGCCGCAAATCCAAGAAAAATGCGCCCAAGGCTGAGCCTGTAAAAGAAATAGGAATGGTTCCTCTGGATACGGAAGAACGTTCCGCAACCGAGAAGGCACTCTGGGATGAAATTCGTGCAGACTTAACCGAAGCACCGAAGGCGGCAGAGGATGTCATTACTGAGGATGATGTAGTGGAAGAGATTGCGGAAATCGAAGAAGTTCCCGCATATGCAGAAGTAAAGGAGGAAGCAGTTATGGCAAACGAAACAAGTGTGAAACCGAATCTTGCAAACATTAAGAAACCTGCTTCCGAGTATGTGCTTCCCACCGCGGAAGTTTCCGATGAAGTCGGTATTGTAACCGCAGGAATGGCAGTTGCCGGAAACATCTATTCCGCAGGACATATGGAAATCTACGGAAGCGTGGACGGTAACGTGGAAATCAACGGTTCCTTACGTCTTCTCGGCACCATCAACGGAAACGTAAAGGCAAGCGAAGTGATTATCGAATCCGGTAAAATCAAAGGCGACGTGACCGTCGGAACCGGAATCAGCATCGCAAACGGTTCGGTTGTCATCGGACAGATTGCAGCAGGAAGCGGAGCGGTCGTTGCAGGCGCCGTAAAGGGCGATCTCGATATTCACGGTCCCGTAACGCTGGATTCCACAGCAATTATCAAGGGCAACATCAAATCACAGAGCGTGCAGATGGCGAACGGAGCGATGGTTGACGGTATGTGCAGCCAGTGCTATTCCGAGGTGGATTTAAGTTCATTCTTTGAAAATCTGTAGTAAACAGGCTTGCGGACGGGAGATAAAAACCATGAAAAGAATTATTATAAAATTAAGCGGCGAGGCTCTTGCGGGAGAGAAGCACTTCGGGTTTGACGAAGAAACCGTCAGGGGAGTGGCCCTTCAGGTTAAGGAGCTGATCGATGACGGATATGAAATCGGAATTGTGACCGGAGGCGGAAACTTCTGGAGAGGAAGAAGTTCGAAGAACATCGACCGCACCAAAGCGGATCAGATCGGAATGCTGGCCACCGTTATGAACTGTATCTACGTATCGGAAATTTTCCGTTCCGTGGGAATGAAGACCGAAGTACTGACTCCGTTTATGGTCGGCAGTTTTACAAAACTGTTCTCCAAGGATCTGGCAAACGAAAGTTTTGCGGACGGCAAAGTGGTCTTTTTCGCAGGCGGAACCGGACATCCGTACTTCAGTACCGATACCGGAGTACTGCTTCGTGCAATTGAAGTTGACGCGGACGTGATTTTACTTGCAAAATCCATCGACGGCGTATACAGTGCCGATCCGAACAAAGATCCGAATGCCAAGAAGTACGACGAAGTCAGCATTCAGGAAGTAATCGACAAAAACCTTCAGGTGGTTGATATTACGGCATCCATTCTTGCAAGGGACAACGACATGGAAATGTATGTTTTCTCCTTAAACGAAGAAAACAGTATTGTAAATACCGTAAAGGGAAGTTTTACGGGCACCAAGGTTACAGTATAAAATTATTATTGGAGGGTTAACAACATGAACGACAACGTAAAATCTTATGACGAGAAGATGAAGAAAACCTGTGATCATTTGGCGGCTGATCTGGTGACCATCCGTGCGGGACGTGCGAATCCCCACATCCTGGACAAGCTGACCGTGGATTACTACGGAACACCGACTCCCCTTCAGCAGGTTGGAAACATTTCCGTTCCCGAAGCGAGAATGATTCAGATTGCTCCCTGGGAGAAGAGCCTGATTAAGGCAATTGAGAAAGCCATTCTTGCATCCGATATCGGAATCACTCCGTCCAACGACGGAACCGTGATTCGTCTGGTTTTCCCGGAACTTACCGAGGAACGTCGTAAAGAGCTTTCCAAGGACGTTAAGAAAAAAGGCGAAGATGCAAAGGTAGCGATTCGTAACATCCGTCGTGACGGTATCGACGCATTCAAGAAACTTTCCAAGAACGGAGATATCTCCGAAGATGAAATCAAGGACATGGAAGACGATCTTCAGAAGAGTACGGATAAGTACATCAAAGACGTTGACAAGATGATCGAAGAGAAGTCCAAAGAGATTATGACCGTATAGGAGGCGACATGCAGGCACCGACACATGTGGCAATTATCATGGACGGAAACGGACGGTGGGCGAAATCCAAGGGTTTCCCCCGCACCGTCGGTCATGCCAAGGGCGCGCAGAACTTAGAGGATATGCTCTATGTGGCTGACGAGCTGGGCATCAAATATTTAACCGTTTATGCGTTTTCCACGGAAAACTGGAAGAGAAGCGAAGACGAAGTAATGGCTTTAATGAACCTGTTCCGCGAATACCTGCGCAACGGTTTTAAAAAGGCCGCAAGAAACAATGTGCGCATCCGCGTCATCGGTTATCGTCCGGGACTTCCGAAAGACTTACAGGATCTGGCGGACGAGATTGAGGAATTTTCCAAAGACAATACCGGTCTGCAGTTTCAGATTGCCTTAAATTACGGCTCCAGAGATGAAATCAAAAGAGCGGTTCAGGCAATTGCAGCCGATGTGAAAGAGGGAAAAATCAATCCCGAAGACATCACGGAAGAGATGATTTCCGCACACCTCGATACCGCGGATATTCCGGATCCGGATTTAATGATTCGTACGTCCGGTGAACAGAGACTTTCGAATTATCTTCTCTGGCAGCTTGCCTATACCGAATTTTATTATACGGATACACACTGGCCCGTTTTTGACAAAGCGGAGCTTGAAAAGGCGATTGAGTGGTACAATACCCGCGACCGCCGCTATGGAAATGCGAAATAAAATCGCAGAAAAAACGCGAAATAAAATCGCAGAATGAAAATACAAAGAATGAGAGTTGCATAAATGAGCACAGCACTAAAGAGAGTAATCTCCGGAGCGGTGATTTTAATACTGACCATTATTCTCGGCATCGTGGGAGGCCCGGTGCTGGGGGTTGCTCTTTGTGTCATTTCCTGCATCGGCTATATCGAATTTACAAATGCGACCAAAGTGCGCGAAGAAGGACACCGGTTCAATGTTTTTCAGGTGTTCGGCTTGCTCACCATCGTGGCTTATTATTTATCCATTCTTGCGCAGGACGACTGGTACTGCCCGCAGGAAGTAAAAGACTGGCTTGCAAAGCCGGTCGGTGCATTTAATATTTTTGCCGTAATTATCATGCTGGTATTCATTACCGGATTTATCGGCATTCTGTACGCTTATATTTTTTCCTTCCCGAAATTCAATTTCACGCAGGTTTCGAATGCCGTCTTCGGCGTTGTTTACGTTGCCCTGACACTGAGTTTCATTTACTACATCCGTTCCCTTCCGGGCGGAATTTTCCTCGTATGGATGCCGTTTATTTCCGCATGGTTTTCCGATACCTGCGCCTACGTTGTGGGTATTAATTTCGGCAAGCATAAAATGACACCGAGGCTTTCTCCGAAGAAAACCTATGAAGGCGCGGCCGGCGGTGTACTCGGCGGAACGTTGGGCAGCATGCTGCTCGGCTTAATCTATGTTCTGGTACATAAATCCGGCGCCATCAGCATTTTAAGTTTCGGATGCATGGGCTTTGTTGGTGCCATCGCTTCCATGTGCGGCGATCTGGCCGCATCCGCAATCAAAAGAAATAACGGTGTAAAAGACTACGGGCACATTATTCCCGGTCACGGCGGAATCTTAGACCGTTTCGATTCGGTTATTTTCACCGCTCCCATGGTATATTTCCTGATGGCTCTGCTTTTGCAGTTTGCACCGAAAGTCCAACAGTAGGAGTGAATCATGGACAGAAGACTTGTTATCTTAGGTTCAACCGGTTCCATCGGAACCCAGACGCTTGAAATCGCCGATGCCAATCCCGACTTAAAAATCGTTGCCCTCGCAGCGGGCAAAAACGTTAAACGAATGGAAGAACAGGTACGCAAATACCGTCCTTCCTACTGCGTTATGTGGGATGAGGCAGCAGCCGGAGATCTTCGAAACCGCATCGCGGATACGGATACGAAGGTTTTATCCGGTATGGAAGGACTTCTTTTTATCTCTTCCTTAGACGAATATGACATTCTGGTTACGGCAATCGTCGGCATGATCGGCATCCGTCCGACCATTGCGGCATTGGAAAAAGGCAAGACCATTGCGCTTGCCAATAAAGAAACACTGGTTACCGCAGGCCATATCATCATGCCGCTTTCGCGCTCGATGAATGCGCCGATTTTACCGGTGGACAGCGAACATTCGGCGATTTTTCAATCCATGCAGGGAATGCCGAAAGACAGAGTGGAGAAAATCATTCTTACCGCTTCCGGCGGACCGTTCCGCGGAAAGAGCAGATCACAACTTGCCAATATACGCGTCGAGGATGCCTTAAAACACCCGAACTGGACAATGGGCAGGAAAATCACCATTGACTCCGCTACGCTCGTAAATAAGGGCCTTGAAATGATCGAGGCGAAGTGGCTGTTTGATGTAAATCTCGACCAGATTCATGTACTGATTCATCCCCAGAGCATTCTGCATTCGGCCGTACAGTACAAAGACGGCGGAATTATGGGGCAGATGGGCGTTCCGGATATGAAACTGCCCATTCAGTATGCGATTTTTTATCCGGACAGAAGAGAAATGGATACACCGCGCGTTGACTTTGAAACACTCGGTGCGATGACATTCGAAAAACCGGATGAGGAGACTTTTTTAGGACTTCCCATGGCAAGGAAGGCATCCGCTATCGGCGGAAGCATGCCGAGTGTTTTCAACGCGGCAAACGAACGTGCCGTGGCACTGTTTTTGGAACGTAAAATCAGATTTTTGGAAATCTATGACTTAATCGAAGCTTCCATGGAGAATCACAAAGCGGTGGCTAATCCGACCGTGGAGCAGATTCTTGAAGCGGAGAAGGAAACTTACGAATTTATCGAGGGGATTGTACCGTGTCTGTAATCTGGACCATTCTTGCATTCATCGTGATTTTTTCCGTTCTCGTGGTGGTACACGAGTTCGGCCATTTTATTGTGGCCAAGGCAAACGGGATTCACGTAAAAGAATTTGCGGTCGGAATGGGCCCGAGACTGCTTCATTTTAAGCGTAAAGGAACGGAATATGCACTCCGTGCCCTGCCGTTCGGCGGCGCCTGTATCTTCGAAGAGGAAGATCCGTTTGAGGACGAAGAGGATGAGGCTGTCAGTGAAGAGAATCCGATGGAAGATCCCACGAAGGGTACAAGTTTAAAAACTTCCGAAAAAAGCAAAAAAGACGATTCCGAAGATTTGGATGATGAGGAAGAAGAGGGAATCTGGGGATGCAAATTCTCGGAGGCACCGCTTGCGGGCCGTATCGCAACCGTACTTGCCGGGCCTGTTTTTAACATTCTTCTCGGCTTTCTTCTTGCCATGCTCGTAGTCGGAGTCTGTGGGGAGAATCCGCCGGTAATCGGCGCGTTAATTGAAGGGATGCCCGCACAGGAAGCCGGTCTGCAGCCCGGAGACGAAATCATTTCGATTAACGGAGAGAGAATCTATCTGTTCTCCGAAATCACACTTTATACAATCACAAACCGCACCAACGACTGGGTTGTAAAATATAAGCGCGGGGATGAAATCAATACCGTGAATATTTCACTCGGCAGCATGGAAGGACGGCGTGTAATGGGGATCTATGCCGGAGAAGTCGTTGACTGCGCCAATATTAAGATTTTCCAGTACAGCTGGTATGAAGTGCGTTACTGGCTGAAAGCGTCCGTAAAAAGCATAGGAATGCTTTTCTCGGGGCGGATCAAGAAAGATGATGTAGCCGGTCCCGTCGGTATGGCGCAGGTAATCGGTAACACCATTCAGGAAACGAAAGCTTACGGGATAGGAACCGTATTAATCAATCTTGTTAACATTGCGCTGCTTTTAAGCGTTAACCTGGCAATCATGAACCTGCTTCCGTTCCCGGCACTGGACGGAGGCCGCCTTGTGTTCTTAATTGCGGAACTCATTTTTCGCCGCAAGATACCGAAGAAGTTCGAAGCCGTCGTAACACTGGTCGGTTTCGGGGCACTGCTGGTGCTTATGGTTCTGGTTTTGGTGAACGATGTGTCGCGGTTTTTCCGTTAAGGACGAAAAGCGCGGGTTTTATTTCTATTCTTTTTTTCAGGGAAACCGTTTCGGTTTTTTTATTCAAAAGGACAATTGAAACAGACGGGGAAACCCGGGAGGCAGATGATGAAAGAAGGGTACCGGTATGCCTTTCTCCGGGAGGAGGGGGCAGGATCTTCGTGCCTTGCGCTGGAACATGTCATGACAGGCGCGGGGCCGGTGGTAATAGGGGCACTTTATGACGGGCCCGACGGCGAAAATATCGTACAAAACGTAATCGGATGGTTCTATGAGGATGCCCTGCCGGTTATTCGTGAGCACGGACTCGGAGCGCGCGTGCGAAACACGTTCCTGCAAAAAAATCGGTTTCGTGACGAAAGGCTTAAAGTTGTCGTAATGTTTCGAAAACGGGTCTTCTTATACGGGACGGACGGAATTCTTAAGGTGAATAAGCGCGGATATCTTCTGATTACGAAGGATTTTTCAAAGGCCGTACCGAAAGAGGAATTTTGCCGGTTCTTTGAAAAAAACGGAATCGGGGAAGCGGATGTACGCCTGAAAGAACTCGGGCGAAGGGCGAAGTTAAGAAACCGCACGGGCAGGTACGATGCGGTTTATCTGGAAAGCACCGCGGAGTACCTGTTCGGAAGAGTGCATAAGCTGCAGGAGGGTTTTGGAGGCAGACCGGGCTCATAAAATTGACAGGGAGACATCAGATTTGCGCAGGGAGAACATAGGTATGCGACAGGGAGAAAAAATCGGAAAATACATTGTCATAGATGAAATCGGCAAGGGCACCAGCGGCACGGTTTACCGTGTAAGGGATTTAAACAGCGGCCTGTATTATGCCATGAAGTGTTTTGAGTGCATATCGCGGGGCGAAAGAGAAGCGCAGATGCTTAAAATACTTCGACATCCCGGCATCCCGAGACTTGCGGACTGTTTTATTCATGACGAAAAATATTTTCTTGTGATGGAATACGAGGAAGGCATATCGCTCAAAGAATTCATACAAAAGAACAGAATGCAAGATCAGGGCGCAATTCGGCAGCAGGGCACGAACCGGCAGCAGGGCGCGAACCTTCAGCGGGGCACGAACCGGCAGGCTACGGAAATCTTTACAAAACTCGTGGAAATCGTATCCTATCTGCACAGCCGCCCGGTTCCGATTGTGCACGGCGATTTGAAACCGGAAAACATCTATGTGACAAAAGAAGGAGAAGTAAAACTTCTGGATTTCGGATCGGCAGCCAGGTTTTCAAACCGAAAGCAGGCAAGGGAATCCACACCGGGATATGCGGCACCAGAAATGTACCTTGGAATCTGTTTCAGAGAAAGCGATGTATATGCGCTTGGATATATTTTAGTTTACATAATATCAGGGAAAGGACCGGAGACAACAAACAGAAGACCAACTGCGGCTACATTAAGAAGGCTTGGGTTAAGTGCTCCTTTGGCGGAAATAGCATGCAGATGTATCCGCAGAAATCCGAAAGACCGCTATGCGAGTGCACAAATCCTCTCGGAACGGTTAAAAGGAGCCGACAGACGGCATCGCTTAAAACGTCTGGCCGGAAAAATACGGAGTATTGTTTTAACGGACGGAGGCGGCATTCTTTCCTTTTACGGACTGTATACAATCAGTTACAGAGTAAGCGGGAAGGTGCAATCCGGCAAGCTCTGCCTTCTGGCGGGATGCGTGTTTTTAATCGTGGAAATCCTTGCGGAATCATACAACAGAAAACAATTCGGCGAGGAATGTACAAGGATTTACAGCCTCTTTCTGGCAGGGTAGAAAAAATCGGATTTTATTTGTCTATTCTACACAATTGAATGTGTTCACCCGAGTATGATACACTAGATTGTGCGTTAGGAGGTGTTATTATGTATCGCGACAACACGAAGGTAATTCAGATCGGAAATAAAGTGATCGGAGGAGGAAATCCCATTCTGATCCAGTCCATGACCAATACAAGAACAGAGGACGTGAAAGCCACGGTGGAACAGATTCACCGCCTTGAGGCAGCGGGCTGTGAAATCATCCGCTGTACCGTCCCGACAGAGGAAGCTGCGAAAGCCATTGCGGAAATCAAAAAAGAGATTTCCATTCCGCTCGTGGCAGATATTCATTTCGATTACAGAATGGCCATTGCCGCCATGGAAAACGGCGCGGATAAAATCCGTATCAACCCAGGTAACATCGGAGGCGAAGAGAAGTTAAAAGCCGTTGTGGATGTGGCAAAGGAAAGAAACATTCCCATCCGTGTCGGAGTCAATTCCGGTTCGCTGGAAAAACCGATTATCGAAAAGTACGGTCACGTTACCGCGGAAGGAATCGTGGAAAGTGCCCTTGACAAGGTTTCCATGATTGAGAATGCCGGTTACGACAATATTGTCATTTCCATCAAGTCATCGGATGTTTTAATGTGTGTCAAAGCGCATGAACTGATTGCTGAGAAAACAAAGTATCCTCTTCACATCGGAATTACGGAAGCCGGCACACTATTTACCGGTACAGTCAAAAGTTCGGTAGGGCTCGGTATTATTTTAAATGACGGAATCGGGGATACCATTCGTGTATCCTTAACCGGCGATCCGGTCGAAGAGGTAAAGACAGCCAAGAGAATTCTGAAAACACTGGGCTTAAGACAGGGCGGAATCGAAGTGGTAAGCTGTCCGACCTGCGGCAGAACCAAAATTGACTTAATCGGTCTGGCTAATAAGGTGGAGACCATGGTTGAGGCATATCCTCACTTAAATATCAAAGTGGCGGTAATGGGCTGCGTCGTAAACGGACCGGGAGAAGCGAAGGAAGCTGACCTTGGAATCGCCGGAGGAGACGGAGTCGGACTTTTGATCAGGCATGGGGAAGTTGTCCGTAAAGTTCCCGAAGCGGAATTACTCGATACGCTCCGCGCCGAACTGGATGCCTGGACCTGATATCCGGATTTGGAATAAGTTATGTTAACTAAAATTATGTCAACGACATTATGTAAACTACTTTATGTAAACTATAATTATGTAAACCATACATAATTTTTAAATTTTCAACGGAAGCAAAAGCAGCAATGAGATTTAAAGAAGTATTCAAAAAAGCAATCCTTGACCGGGAGTCCGCGGCATTATTCGAGGACCTTGAAGTCGAGAACATAAAAAGCAATACGGAAGCGGACACAATTCGCGTGCTTGTCACCAGTCCGTATCTGGTTCCGCGCAATGCCATCCTTAAGACACAGGGTGCCATCTGCGATGCTTATTTTCCGGACGGGATGGAAGTCCATATCGACTTAAAATACAAACTTTCCGGACTCTATACTCCCAAAACGCTCTGGGAGGTTTACCGTGACAGCATCATTTCGGAACTGACCGACGAGGCTTCCTTAAACGGAAGTCTTTTAAGGCATGCCCACGTGGAATTTACGGGTGAGGATGAAATGAATGTCACGCTTGAGAATTCCACCGTGGCCAGAAGAAGAGAGCGCAGCATCGAAAGCTTTCTTATGAGCGTTTATTTAGACCGCTGCAATCTTCCCGTGAAAATTTCTTTTGATTACGAGGACCGCCCGGAAAGCAATTTCCGTAAGGAGAGCGAGCATCGCATCAATAAGAGGGTGGAAGAGATTTCGGAACGCGTATTCCACGGAACGCGCATCGAGGAAGATGACGGAACGCTTGCCACCGTAAGCGTAGATCCTGTTTTTGCCGGGGTCGACAGTCTCGGAACCACCGGTTCCCTGCCAAAAATCACACCCGAAATGCTCGAAAAAGCAAAAACGGAGGGCGCCGAAGCCGTCGGGGCCAAAGCCGCCAAGGAGAAAACCGGTTTTGACAGTAAGGACGGCAAATCCGGAAATACCGATAAAAACAAAGTTGTCGGGGCATCACGGAATAAGAAAGACAAAGGCGATAAAAAGGATTCTTACCGCCGGCCGCTTAACCGAAGCGAGGATCCCAATATTCTTTACGGCAGGGATGCTTCCGGCGATATTACCCCGATCAGTGAAATCACCGACGAAATCGGCATGGTGGTCATCAAAGGCCGGATTTTCAACATGGAAGACCGTGCCCTTCGTAACGAAAAGCATCTGTTCTCGTTTGCGGTAACGGACGAGAAAGACTCCATTATGTGTAAAATCTTTACCTTCGAGGATCAGAAGGACGAGTTTGCCAAGGCCGTGAAAAACGGCGAGTTTGTTCGCGTAAAAGGTGTTGCAAAGTATGATACCTTCTCGCATGAAATTACCATCAGTTCCATTGACGGTATCGCAAAGTCCGTGTCCGAGAAAAAGAAAAGAGAAGACTTATCCTTAAAGAAGCGTGTGGAACTGCACTGCCATACGAAATACAGCGACATGGACGGCGTATCCTATGCGGCGGACATTATCAAACGCGCCCATTCCTGGGGCATGAATTCGCTTGCCATCACTGATCACGGCGTGGTTCAGGCCTTTCCGGAAGCCATGCATACACTGGAAAAAATCAACAAGGACAACGAAAATCCTTTCAAGGTTTTATACGGTGTGGAAGGTTATCTTGTCGATGATTTAACCCAGGCCGTCGTCAATGACAAAGGACAGAGCCTTATGGATTCCTTTGTCGTTTTTGATATCGAAACGACCGGCTTTTCGCCCGTGGACAACCGTATTATCGAAATCGGTGCCGTGCGTGTGGTAAACGGGGAATGTCAGGATACGTTCTCGGAATTCGTCAATCCCAAGGTGCCGTTATCCTTTACCACGACAAGTTTAACCGGAATTACCGACGATATGGTAATCGTGGCGGAAACCATCGATAAAGTGCTTCCGCGGTTTCTGGATTTTATCGGTGACGATGCGCTGGTTGCGCACAATGCAAACTTCGACATGAGTTTCATCATGGAGAACTGCAAACGCTTGGGAATCGAAAAAGAATTCACGTATTTAGACACCGTGGCGGTATCCAGAACCCTGCTTACCAGAAGCAAGAAGCACACCCTTGACCATGTCTGCAAAGACCTCGGAATCAGCCTTTTGAATCACCACAGAGCGGTGGATGATGCAACGGCGACGGCTCAGATTTTTGCAAGATTCGTCTCCATGCTTGCGAAGAAAAACGTCACGACCTTAAAAGAGGTCAACGATTATACGTCCTCAAGCGTGGACCGTATCATGAAGTCCCCGAGTTATCATGTCATCATTCTGGCAAAGAGCGAGATCGGCCGTATGAATCTGTACCGCCTTGTCAGCGAATCACACTGCAAGTATTTTAACAGCGTTCCGAGAATGCCGAAATCTTTGATTAATAAATACCGGGAAGGCTTAATTGTCGGCAGTGCCTGCGAAGCGGGAGAACTGTTCCGTGCCCTCGTGGACAAGAAAACAGACGAGACCTTAAGTAAAATCGCCTCCTTCTACGATTACCTGGAAATCCAACCGATCGGAAACAACGAGTTTATGGTGCGCGACAACAAAAAATATCCGGATATCCAGAACGACGAGGATCTGCGTGATTTAAACCGCCGGATTGTTTCCCTCGGAGAGAAGCTTCATATTCCCGTCTGTGCAACCTGCGACGTGCATTTCCTCGATCCCGAGGATGAAATATACCGGAGAATTCTGATGAGCAACAAGGGCTTTTCGGATGCGGACCAGCAGGCTCCGCTGTATCTTCGGACCACCGAAGAAATGCTTGCGGAATTCGAATACCTCGGCGAGGAGAAGGCCATGGAAGTCGTTGTGGACAATACGAACCTGATTGCCTCCATGTGCGAATTCGTTTCTCCGATTCATCCCGACAAATGTCCGCCGGAGATTCCGCATTCCGACGAAACATTAAAAGAAATCTGTTATACCAGAGCACATGAAATCTACGGCGAAGAACTTCCCGAAGTGGTAAGCAAGCGTCTTGAAAGAGAACTGAATTCTATTATCAGCAACGGTTTCGCGGTTATGTATATCATTGCGCAGAAACTGGTATGGAAGTCCAACGAAGACGGTTATCTGGTAGGTTCCCGTGGTTCCGTCGGATCATCCTTCGTTGCGACCATGGCCGGAATTACCGAGGTAAATCCGCTTTCGCCGCATTATTACTGCAGCAAATGCCATTACAGTGATTTTGACTCTGAAGACGTGAAAGCTTACGCGGGACGCGCGGGCTGCGACATGCCGGATAAAAACTGTCCGGTCTGCGGGGAAAAATTAAAGAAAGACGGCTTTGACATTCCGTTTGAAACCTTCCTCGGTTTCAAGGGAGACAAGGAGCCGGATATCGACTTAAACTTTTCGGGTGAATACCAGTCCAAGGCGCATAAGTACACCGAAGTTATTTTCGGCGCCGGCCAGACCTTCCGTGCCGGAACCATCGGTACCGTGGCGGAGAAGACCGCCTGCGGCTATGTGCGCAAATATTTTGAGGAAAAGGGAATCCCGAAACGAAACTGTGAAATTACCAGAATCGCGCAGGGGTGTATCGACGTCAGACGTACGACGGGCCAGCATCCCGGCGGTATTATCGTGCTTCCGTTAGGACACGACATCAACCAGTTCACACCGGTGCAGCATCCCGCAAACGATATGGAAACGGATACGATTACCACGCATTTCGATTACCATTCGATTGACCATAACCTTTTAAAACTCGACATTCTCGGACACGACGATCCGACGATGATTCGTATGCTGCAGGATTTGACCGGTATCGATCCGCTTACGATTCCGCTTGACGATCCGAAAGTTATGACATTGTTCCAGTCTACGGAAGCGCTCGGAATTACACCCGATCAGATCGGAGGAACGAAACTCGGATCCCTCGGAATTCCGGAATTCGGAACCGATTTTGCCATGCAGATGTTAATCGATACGCACCCGACTTCTTTCTCGGATCTGGTTCGTATTGCCGGCCTGGCGCACGGTACCGACGTATGGCTCGGTAACGCGCAGAAACTGATTGCGGAAGGTACCGCTACGATTTCGACGGCCATCTGTACCCGTGACGATATTATGACCTACCTAATCGGCATGGGTCTGGATCCCGGAATGAGTTTTAAAATCATGGAAATGGTCCGCAAGGGAAAAGTTGCCGGCGGAAAGTGCGATGCATGGCCCGAGTGGAAGGAAGAGATGATTAAGCATAACGTACCCGACTGGTATGTCTGGTCCTGCGAGAAGATTAAGTATATGTTCCCGAAGGCCCATGCGGCGGCTTACGTTATGATGGCATGGCGAATCGCTTACTGTAAGGTAAACTATCCGCTTGCCTATTACGCGGCCTATTTCAGTATCCGTGCCACGGCCTTTAACTATGAGAAAATGTGCCAGGGACCGGAACGATTGAATGCAGCCATTGAAGAATACAAAAGAAAAGCCGGAATTACCGGTTCCGAAGACGATTCCAAGAAAGCTTCCGGAGGCGATGAGGAAGTTTCGAACAAGGAAGAAGGCGAATATAAGGATATGCGTCTTGTGCAGGAAATGTATGCCAGAGGATTCCGTTTCATGCCGATTGATATTTTCCGTGCGCATGCCAAGAATTTCCAGATCATTGACGGTATGATCATGCCTTCCCTGACCAGTATCGAAGGAGTTGCGGATTCCGCAGCCACCGGTATCGTGGAAGCCTGCAAGAAGGGGCCGTTTACGTCGAAAACCGATTTTAAGAACCGGGCGAAAGTTACCGATACGGTGCTTCGGACCATGGATCATTTAGGTCTTCTCGGAAACCTGCCCGAGAACAACCAGATCAGTTTGTTTGATTCATTTTAAACCGTGTCCGTGAGCTGGAAGATGACTTTCAGAAGCGCCGGATTTCGGAACATTATCCGGTGGAGGACGAATCCATTCTGAACGCATTTGCCATGCAGAGCGGAATCGAAAAGATGCATTTTGAAAAAATCAACAGCGGCGAAATAGCCCTGAATGCCGGAGGCGTGAATTCGGTAAGACGTCAGAGCCAGGCAATCGAACATGCAAAGAATCTGCTGAATGCGGAAGAAAAGCCTGTCGAAAAGCCCGCAGAAGGACCGAAACTGGGTTAAGTGCCGGGACGGAGCGAATCATCAATGAAGAAAAAGAAGAAAAATTACAATAAGTTTGAAACCGGCGGGTATGATTTTAATTCCATGACCGAGGACGAAAAGTCCATGGTTACCATGGATTCCGCAGACTATCAGGAGTATAAGAACGAAAAGCACCGTACGAATGCGAACCTTCCGTCGAATGCAATGGGCATGGCAATTACGTCCATTGTTCTTTCCTGCTGCTGTGCATCGGGGATTCCGTTCGGAATCATTGCCATTGTTATGGCCGTTCTTTCCAAAGACGAAAACGGGGGAAAAACGCAGAAGGCCAGAACGGCAATTATTCTCGGCATCGTCGGTATCGGAATTTCCGTGCTGATTCTGCTGACTTACGTTATCATTTTTAAAGACAGTATTTTTAACGGAACTTCGCCCGAAGCGAGTCTGGAATTTCTGGAGAATCTCTCGGAGAAACTCGAAATGATGGAAAGTGCGGGAAAATAATACCGGAATCAGGCGCAGGTAAGGGTGAAAAAAGAAAGCCCGGGCAAAGCGGGAAGGCATCAGACATGAACAGAGAGCGAATTATAAAAATCATAAACGAGCGCCATTCCGTGCGTCAGTTTACGGAAAAAGCAATCGAAGAGACAAAGCGTAACTCACTGAATTCCCTGATTGAAATCTGCAACCGGGAAAGCGGCCTTAATATACAGCTTATTTGTGACGATCCGAAGTGCTTCGATGTTTTTCTGGCGCACTACGGTAAGTTTAAAAACGCAGTGAATTACATTGCCGTTGTCGGCAAAAAGGATTTGCCGGACCTTGAGGAGAAAGCGGGATATTTCGGAGAGCGCATTGTGCTTTTCGCACAGGAATCCGGCCTTAACACCTGCTGGGTGGCAGGCACTTACGGAAAGAAAAAGTGTAAGGCAAAGATTGCAAAGGGCGAAAAACTCGTCTGTGTCATTGCCGTCGGATACGGGGAAAATCCCGGTAAGCCGCACCGTTCCAAATCCGTAAAAAGCATATGCAGCGTAAAAGAAGAGGACATGCCCGACTGGTTTAAGGAAGGTGTTGATGCCGCTCTGAAGGCACCGACCGCCCTCAATCAGCAGCTTTTTTCCATTCGTCTGGAGGACGGGGAGGCGGTTATTACCGCAAAAGCAGGTCCTTTGACAAAAATAGATGCAGGGATTGTAAAATACAACTTTGAGGCGGCTTCGGGCCACAAGGTAAGGCAGGCATAAGCCCTGATGAAACCGTAAAAGGGAAGATGAAGGCAGAAGATTACTGGAATCAAATACTGGGGCGTCTCGGTGCAACAAATGAGACCATTTATAACTGGCAGGCGGATTTGAGCCTGGAGCCGGAATTTGCGGAAGCCATGAGCCTTGCAACTCCGGAAAAAAGGGCAGAGTATGATTGTATTTATCAGACCTGCCTTTATAATCTTATGCTTCAACAAGAGTGTGACGGCCGTAAAATGGAACTTGCCAAATCCTACAGAGACTGCTGGACCGACCGCGGACTGTTCGACCGGAAACATTTAATCGAAGAAGATATGGATGAGTTTCAAAAGGCGCATGCGCGTAAGAAGGTCCGTCCTTCCGCATTTGTCAGCATTCCGTTTCACGTAATCGGGCTGTTGATCTATCTTTTACTTGGTTTTCTTATTCTGGGTTTTGCTGTAACTTCGCCTTTCTTAAGCGGGCAGGGTATAGAAGGAGCGCAGGTTGCCGTTTTGATTTTCGGCTGTCTGGTGGCAGTGCCTCACGGACTGATTTCAATCGTGCTTTTTCTGACCTTTTCTCCGATTTTCGATGCAATCTATTCATCGCTGCAGCTTATTTCCTGGCTGGTTTTTTTCATCGCCGGCTGCATGATGTTCAGTGATAGAACGGGAGACGTGTTTACCGTTCTTTTTTTCCTCATCGGTTATCCTTTGTCTTTCATTATCATTCCATTGATTTTTATGGTGATTCATCGAATTGTAACAAAGCGCGGCGGGGGAATTCTCCGCAGATTAACTCCTGAGGAACGCGAAACCTATCACGAATATCTTTCGGACTATTCCGATGTAATTAACCGGTTAAACGACAGTTTTGCCTTGCAGTTAAATCTGATTCAGGCAGACTGTGAGGCAAGAAAACATCATCCCGAAGCGGCACTGTATAATAACATTCCGCAGTATTACGAAGAATTCTGTGCCGCAAACGAGGCGGATTTTCAGGCTTTCGCAGGGGTGATTCATACACGCGGAAAATAAAAGGGGGAACCCGGCATGGCAAAGAACGAGAATCAGAAATTAAAACTTTATTACCTCTACCGGATTATGCTCGAAAAAACAGATGACGAGCACGGAATTACAATGCCGGAGATTATAAAGGAACTGGAAAGGCGCGGAATTACGTCGGAGAGAAAAGGGATTTATCGCGATTTTGACGTTCTGACGGACGAAATGGGAATCGAGATTATCGGCGAAAAAAGCGGCAGACAGTATTTTTATCATGTCGGCGCAAAGCAGTTCGAACTTGCGGAATTAAAGCTTTTAGTGGATGCGGTGCAGTCTTCAAAATTCATCACCGAGCGTAAATCCTCGGCCCTGATTAAGAAAATCACCGGTTTTGCAAGTCAGTACGAGGCTGGTCAGTTAAAGCGCCAGGTGCACGTACAGGGCCGTATCAAAACCATGAACGAAAGTATCTATTACAACGTCGATAAAATTCACAATGCAATTGCGGAAAACAGCCGTATTCGTTTTAAATATCTGCAGTGGGATGTAAACGGGAAACTGGTTCCGAAATGTGTGGAGGGGACGGACGAAGTACGTATCTATGAGGTCAGCCCCTGGGCGCTTTCCTGGGACGATGAGAATTATTACATGATTGCATTCGACCATTTAAGCAGCCGGATCCGTCATTACCGCGTGGATAAAATGGACCGGATTTCGCTTACAAACGAACCACGTGAGGGAAAGGAACAGTTCGCCGATTTTGACCCCGCAAAGTATGCAAAGAAAAGTTTCGGTATGTTTGCGGGTGAGGAAAGAAAGGTCCGGATTGAATTTCCGGCCGGATTGGCCGGCGTCTTCATCGACCGTTTCGGAAAGGATATTCCGATTCATCCGGCGCCCGCATCCGGTGCCGAAAAGGGTGCGTCCGGAATATCCGAAAGCGCACGATATGTTACCACGGTTGACGTGGCGGTAAGTTCCCAGTTCTTCGGATGGATTTTCGCACTGGGACCGGATGTTACCGTTGCGGGACCGGACGATGTGGCAGCAGAGTATAAGGCCGCACTGAATGAGACATTGAAGAAATACAATTAACGTGGTAAATCCGTTAAACTTATGATAAAATGTGTGAACGAAAAAAGGGGATTATGAAAACGAACAGAAAAAGAAGTATTTTCGCAAAATCAGCCGCATTAATGACACTGCTTGCAATGACCGTATCCATGCTTGCAGGCTGTAGCATAATGCAGAAATCCAAAACACCGGCAGTACCGGAGCAGACCTGGGCAGAAGAACAGGGACTTTTATATACGAACTTTCGCGATTTTTCGCGTAAGGGATGTGCCTTCTACTGCAACCGTGGGGAAGAGGATATGATAAAGGATTTCTTCCCGCCTTCCGCCGATATGAAATATAAGTTTACAGCGGCTGATGTTTCGGCACCGGATAAATACGGCATCGTTACCTATACGGTGAAATACGATTACGACAGTCATCTCACCGCTTCCGTGGAAGAATACAACAAGGCCAAAGACATGGGATACGAGGACCTTAACTGTCAGGAGTACCTTTTCAATGTGGTGGACGCTAAGTCCGGCATCGTCCCCGAGCAGGAGGCTGCAAAAAAGGGTCAGAGGCCGATGAAAATCACCGAAATCGAGTGGGGCGGCCAGAAATATACCATCGGCTGGTCCTTATCTCAGGAGAATAACTGGGGCGAATGGACGATTACCGAAAAAGACGGTGTTGAGTATCACGAGTGTACCGTTCACAGACCGGTTACCATGACGCTCTGGATTCCGGAAGGCTACGAAGATGTTTATCTTTTCTTAGGCAAGGCCGATGACACCGAACATGTCGAAGGCAGATACGACCAGGTTCTCTCCCATAAGTTCGGAGAGAAAGAGGGCCCTGTGACGGAATATGATTTTATTAAGCTTACGGATCTGGTTGCTGAATTCTCAGGTCAGTAAGCGGACAGACCGTTAACCGGACAGATACGGAAAAACACAAGTTTCGGAGGATGGAAGATGAGAATTACAGGTGAAACAACAATAGGAGAGTTGCTGGACATGGCACCGGAGGCAGCAGGGATTCTTGCCGAGATGGGGATGCACTGTTCTTCCTGTCCGAGCGCAAGAAGGGAAACGCTTTCGCAGGCCGCGGATGTGCACGGCATGGATGTGGATGACATGATTGAGGATCTGAAAGGTTTTCTGGAGTCATAAGGTCGAAAAAATGAATTTAAGTAAAAAAGGCGGAAGCACAGGCTCCGCTTTTTTTGTTTTTTTACTGTTTCTCCGGCTTTTTTGATTTTCGTTACTATTCACAGATAAATGGA
>DLBG01000049.1 GCA_002494135.1 Lachnospiraceae bacterium UBA7027 | reverse complement strand
CCCTCTTAACTTAATGACATTGGGCGTTTGCCCCGGGGTTTTTGATTTCGTTTTAGTTCTTGTCGGCTTTGTCTTTTCTTTCGTATTCGTCGGATTCATTTTCACGGGAACCGTCATTTTCAACTACCCATGTAGTTTCATCCGCACGTCTGCCACCCCATACGGGACGATGCGTGTAATCATCGGACATGTATCTGGGATCGGGATCGGGATACAGTCTGTAGTAAATGTTACAGTCACGGCCTTCACCGTCGCCGCCGCACCATACTTCCACACGACCGGTATCTTTTCTTTTACAGATACGCATAAGCTTTGTATTTCTCTTGGTGAATTTCATCTTCACACCGGACTGGTTTAATTCATTGGTCATAAGCTTAACAAGATAGGTTAATCCGGATCTTGTAGCGTCTCTGACGTCTCCGAGATTCTTTCCGTCACCGGTTTTGGTGGAGGAGAATTCCATGGCGTTCTGCAAAACATAGGATTTACCTTCATAGTCACGAACATTGAAGTGAATATCGCTGACGTTCTGGAAGTTGTACCATTCATTTCCGGCTTTGTCTTCGAAGATTACATTATAATCAAGAGTCTCCGCAATAACCGCAGCGGCCTGAATGTCACTGGCTTTGTTTGCCTGATCGATGTATCGAAGGAGGTTCGGTGCAATCATCGCAATCAGAACACCGACAATTCCGATAACCATGATTAACTCAACCAGGGTAAAGCCTGCATTGATGAGTTTGGAATTTGTTTTCTTCATAATCGTTTCTCCTATTTCCTGAATAAAAAAACCACTTTTTCATTACTGAAGCTAAAAAGTGGAAACCTTACTGCAACTGGCTGCCATTTGAAAGGCCCTTTAGCTTTGCGTCACAGGGTTTCCCCTGTTTTGCCTTTGATGAAATATGTTTACGTACTATGTATATAGATATGATAGCATAAAAAGTAGAACAATTCTACACAATTTCATAACATTTCTTTATTAGTTCGGGCAGGCTGGGGGCTTGACGGAAAGCCCTCCACAAGATGTTGTGTGGTACGTTGTTTCGATTTATGATATAATATCCTGGTATTGGGTTTGTAGGAGGTTACCATGGCAAAGAAAATCCGGATTAAAGGAAGACTTCGTATTTACATCCTGCTGTTTATCGTACTGGGTGTGATTATGATTGCCGTAAATGTGCCCATTTATTTCTTTGATTTTAAGGTCGGCATTGCGGTTTCCGTTTTTCTGATGTTGTATTTTCTGGCCCTTTTGGCCTTTTGGTTTTACATTCGTAAAAACATTCTCGAAGAACTGGTAGGTTTCGCTACACAGTACGGGCAGGTGCAGAAACAGATTTTAAGGGATCTGCGTCTTCCGCATGCACTGATGGACGAAAGCGGTAAAATCCTCTGGACCAACGAAGCCTTTGAAAGCGTTGTCGGAATCTCCCAGGGATATCGCAAATCCATTACCGGGCTCTTCCCGGAAATTACCAGAGATCGTTTTCCGACCGTGGACAAATCCGAAGAGGAAGAGTTCCAGCTGCAGTACGAGGATCGTTATTTCCGCGTGCAGATTCACCGTATCAATATCACGCAGATGGTGGAAAGCAGCGCATTCATCGAATCCACCGAAGAGAACAGCTATCTACTGGGCATCTATCTTTTTGATGAAACCGCATTGAAAATTGCACTGCAGGAAAACGATGACCAGAGCCTTGCAGTTGGCCTGATTTATCTGGATAACTATGAAGAAGCGCTCGACGGCGTTGAGGAAGTCCGTTCTTCCCTTTTACTTGCATTGATTGAACGTAAAATCAACAAATACATCGCTTCCATCGACGGTATTGTAAAGAAGATTGAAAAAGACAAATTCATGGTTATCCTTCGCAAGAAGGCCGTGATGCAGTTAAAAGAGCAGCGTTTCGACATCCTCGAAGACGTAAAAACAGTCAACATCGGAAACGAACGTGCCATCACCTTAAGTATCGGTATCGGTCTCGGCGGTCTGACCTATGCGCAGAATGTGGAATTCTCCCGTGCGGCCGTAGATCTTGCCCTTGGTCGTGGCGGAGACCAGGCAGTTGTAAAAATGCCCGGTCAGATTCAGTACTTCGGCGGCAAGAGCCAGCAGCTTGAGAAAAACACCCGCGTGAAGGCCCGTGTAAAAGCGCAGGCGCTTCAGGAAATCCTTTCCACCAAGGATCAGGTTTTCATTATGGGTCACCGCAACGGCGATGTGGACAGCTTCGGTGCAGCCATCGGTATTTACTGTATCGCCAATTCCATGGGAAAGAAATCCCATATTGTACTGAATTCCGTCACTCAGTCCCTTCAGCCTATCGTGGATTTGTTTGTAGGGAATGACGAATACGATTCTGATTTGATTGTGAATTCCGAGCAGGCACTTGCAATGGTCGGCGGAAACGCGGTTTTAGTTGTTGTCGACATCAACCGTCCGTCCATTACGGAGTGTCCGGAACTGATAAAATGCTGCAAGGCCATCGTTGTTCTGGATCACCACAGACAGGGTGAGGAGACCATCGAAAATGCCACCCTTTCCTATGTGGAGCCGTATGCATCTTCCGCCTGCGAAATGGTTGCGGAAGTTCTGCAGTATGTGGAAAACGGTATCCGGTTAAAGAGCAGCGAAGCCGATGCACTCTACGGCGGTATCGTTATGGATACCAACAGTTTCGTGGCCAAAACCGGTGTGCGTACTTTTGAAGCGGCAGCATTCCTAAGACGAAGCGGTGCCGATGTAACCCGTGTCAGAAAACTGTTCCGTGATGACGCGTCGGAGTACATGGCCAAGGCGGAAGCCATCAAGGATACCGTCATTTATCGCAACGATTATGCCATTGCCGTCTGCGATGCGGCGCATTGCAAATCTCCCACCGTGGTTGCGGCCCAGGCGGCCAACGAGCTTCTTAACATCAACGGCATTAAGGCAAGTTTCGTATTTACGGATTACAATAATACCATCTACATTTCAGCCAGATCCATTGACGAGGTCAACGTTCAGATTATCATGGAGCGTCTCGGCGGCGGCGGTCATATGAATATTGCCGGAGCGCAGTTTAAGGATGCCAAGGTCGAAGACGTTGTGGAGAAACTTCAGCAGACCCTGGATGAAATGGCAGCCAACGGAGAAATCTAAAATTACTATTTTATAAAGAAACGGGGAAACATCATGAAAGTAATTCTTTTACAGGACGTAAAAAGCCTTGGAAAAAAAGGTGACACGATAGAGGTAAATGACGGTTACGCCCGCAATTATATTTTACCCAAGAAAATCGGCGTGGAGGCAAACGGTGCCAACATGAACGATTTAAAATTACAGAAAGCCAATCAGGCGAAAGTGGAGAAAGAGCAGCTTGAGGCCGCAAAGGAACTCGGGGCGAAAATCGAAACGATTTTTGTTACCGTCGGAATTAAGGTGGGAGAAGGCGGACGTGCCTTCGGAGCGGTTACCGGCAAGGAAATTGCCAAAGCCCTTTCGGACCAGCACAACATCACCGTGGATAAGAAGAAAATTGTTCTTTCCGACTCCTTAAAGAGTGTGGGATCGTTCGATGTTCCCATCAAACTGCATCCGCAGGTAACAGCAGAACTCAAGGTACATGTGGAACCGGAGAAGTAAGAAATGGAAGAAGAATCAGTAAAAAGAATCATGCCCCATTCCACCGAAAGCGAACAGTCGGTGCTGGGTGCCATGTTAATGGATTCACAGGCAATCTCCTCCGCAAGCGAAATACTTACGGGGGAAGATTTCTATAATAAGCAGTACGGTGTGATTTTCGATTCCATGGTGGAACTTCAGAATTCCGGTGGCGCCGTGGATCTGGTTACCCTGCAGGAGAAGCTCAAAGAGAAGAATGTTCCGCCCGAAGTCAGTTCCCTATCCTATGTCAGGGAATTTATCGACGCGGTTCCGACCTCCGCAAATATCAAGGCGTATGCCACCATTGTTCACGAAAAAGCGGTACTCCGCAAATTGATCCGCACCAACGACGAGATTTCCTCCAGCTGTTATGAAGGAAAAGAAGAAATCGGAGTCATTCTGGATACTGCGGAAAAGAAGATTTTTGATGTGGTAAAAAGACGCGGAAGCACTGATTTCGTTCCGATTGAAGATGTTGTCATGAATGCCCTCGATGCCATTGAAAGAGCCGGAAAGGCAAAGGGCGAGACCACCGGCGTTCCGACCGGATTTAAAGATCTTGACTATGCTACGGCAGGTTTACAGCCTTCCGATCTGATTCTGATTGCGGCAAGACCTTCCATGGGTAAAACCGCATTCGCCCTGAATATTGCCCTGCATGCCTCCATGAAGGAGAAAAGGAAGGTGGCAATGTTCAGCCTGGAAATGTCCAAGGAACAGCTCGTAAATCGTTTCCTGGCCATGGAATCCAAAGTCAGTTCGCAGAAAATCCGTATCGGCGATTTAAACCCGAGCGAGTGGCAAGCCCTTTCCGTCGGAGCAACCGAAGTGGCGGGAGCCTCCGTTGTAATTGACGATACCCCGGGTATCACGCCCGGAGAACTTCGATCCAAGTGCAGAAAACTGAAGCTTGAAAAAGGCCTGGATCTAATCATTATCGACTATCTGCAGCTGATGAGCGGCAGCGGCAAAACGGACAGCCGCCAGCAGGAAGTATCGGATATTTCGAGATCCTTAAAATCACTGGCCCGTGAATTAAACGTTCCCGTGGTTGCGCTTTCGCAGCTTTCCCGTAAGGTGGAAGACAGAACCGACAAGCGTCCGATGCTTTCGGACCTTCGTGAATCCGGTGCCATCGAGCAGGATGCCGACGTAGTAATGTTTCTTTACAGAGAGGATTATTACAACAAGGAAACCGAGAATGTCAACGTTTCCGAAGTCATCATCGCCAAGCAGCGTAACGGCCCGACAACGACCATTAAGCTTGCATGGCTGCCCGAATACACGCAGTTTAAGAATCTGGCAAAATAGCCGGTCCGGAAGAACAAAAGAGAAAAGAAGCAACAAAAAAAAGGCAATCCGTTCGGACTGCCTCTTTCTTATTCGCTTTTTAATTATCCCTGAGAGATTGCTTCAGCAGGGCACTGTGCTGCACATCCGCCGCAGTCGATGCAAGCGTCAGCATTGATAACATACTTTCCGTCGCCTTCAGAAATAGCGTCTGCAGGACACTGAGCCTGGCAGGCACCACACATTACGCAATCATCACCAATAACATATGCCATAGTAAGTTTCCTCCTTGATTAATCGCCGCCTAAGGCAGCATTACATTTCTACAACCTGAGGTAATTGTATATCATGTAAAGGAAAATAGCAAGCAAATAGGTATCTAATCTTTGTTTGTCGCATCGAACTTGGGATAAGCAAAATGCCCCGCGTCTATAGACGATCGGGGCATTTTCATTCATGAGAAAGTAAAATAGGTAACCGATGGGACGGCTTACAGCGCCTGAAGCTGCTGCATTAAGGCATCCACATCAAGTCCGTGTACCATGGCGGCTTCTTCAATGGATTCTCCCTGGGAAGCGGGGCAGCCGATACAGTGCATTCCTGCACCGAGAAGAACGGGTGCTGCTTCGGGAGCCTTTTTTAAGAGTTCGCCGATAGTCATATCTTTGGAAACTTCCATTTCTTGTTCCCTCCATTAGTCACATCAGATATGTATATATTATAGCGAATAATTGTGGGATTGTAAAGATTTTCGGTCTTTTCATTTTTTCCTTTAAGGGTTACAATAAAAGAGCGCGAAGCGCACAGATTTTTAAACTGGGGGGACGATTATGGCAGACTTAAAGAACTTAATGAGAGAGGAACTCAGAAAGAGTTCCCTGATTCAGACTTCTTCCATCGATGAGACCGAAGAACTTCTGGACACCGGACTTGAAAAAAACGAAGACAATATTCTTGCAGCGGCGCTTGCATACCTTGATAACAAGGGCTACCGCAGAAGAGCAGATAATATTGATTTTGCAAAGAATATGATTATGGAAAGCTCCGAAGGCTATGACACCGTAATCGTTAAGCAGAAAAGAGTTGTGGAAACCGACCTGTTCGAAGACGCAGGCAGAGAGGAACTGCAGGATGCGATGAACGTCTGCAAACTCGAAACTTTAACCGCCATCCACACAAAGCTGGAACGTATGGCAAACAGACAGTATGAATATGCCGTGGAATTTGTTGACGAGATTCAGCTGGAGGCAGATCGTCCGAAGGGAAAACTTGGCGACTACGTTTCCATTGAGAACATTCTCAATGACTACGGCTCAAAAGGATGGGAACTGGACCGCATGTACGGAGAACCCAAGGGAAAGGGCGTGCTTCGCACATATCTGATTTTCAAACGTGAGAAAATGGATTAACATTTAATAAATTTACGAAAAATGACGGCAGGAGGGGACTGCAAGTTCGTTTGCAGGGAGACTTCTGCCGTTTATGTTTCGGTGCGGCAAAGGATTATATATGACACAGAAACCGGACGAATTCTATATGAAGGAAGCCATGAAGCTTGCCCGTAAGGGGGAGGCTCTGGGCGAGGTGCCCATCGGCTGCGTAATCGTTCATGAAGGACGAATCATCGCAAGAGGCTATAACAGGCGCAAAACCGATAAAAGCACATTATCCCATGCCGAACTGATTGCAATAAAAAAAGCCGATAAGGTAATCGGCGACTGGCGGCTGGAAGACTGTACGCTGTATGTGACGCTGGAACCCTGTCAAATGTGTGCGGGGGCCATCGTTCAGGCAAGAATCCCGAGAGTTGTGATGGGCTGCCGGAATCCAAAAGCGGGTTGTGCGGGAAGTATTCTGGATCTGTTCCATGAGCCCAGGTTCAATCACCGGGTGGAGGTGACCGAAGGCGTTATGGAAAGCGAGTGCAGCAGGATGCTCTCGGACTTCTTTCGTGCGCTGCGCGTCCGGCTGAAAACCGATCAGACGGATGATTAGAAGGATCCTTTCAGGTAGGAGAATATCTCCTCCCAATATCTTTTGAGCGTTTCATCGTCCGAATTGTAAATCGAATGTTTTGCGTTCGGATAGACGGAGATTTTACAGTGCGGCAGATATTTTTCAAGCTTTTTGTAAGGCCCGGTATAAACAACACCGTCCTGTCCGGCTTCGAGAATCAGGATCTCCTGGGAGATTTCCGATAAATAGTCTTTTTTCAGGAGAAAGGTATGAAGCTTCAGGCATTCCATTAGCCAGCGGTTGGTGGAACCGGAATTCTGGTAGTGTTCGTCGGCTCTCCGAAGGCGGATATTCTGGTTGAATCGTGCTTTAGAAGAATCATGACTTGCGGTATACTCGGGATTGGGATTAAAATGTGACGTATGGGCAAACGCACCGTTCCATCCGACTTTTTTTACGGACTTGCGAACGGAAGCTTTGACCAGCCAAAACGGGAAGTTTTTTGCCATTCTCGGTTTTACCATCGGGGACGAGAAAACGGCTTTCTTAATAAAATCCGGTTTGAAATCGTGGAAATAGATCAGTGAAACCGCTCCGCCCATGGAATGGCAGTATAAAGAAAGAGCGGTGTTACCGCAGTTCGGAAGAACAATCTGTTCGATGAAGGCATTTAAGTCTTTCCCGTATTCGCGAAAATCTTCCACGTGATTGTAGCGGTGATCGTCAATTCCGGAACCGGAATACCCGTGGCTTCGCTGGTCGTAGATAAAGCAGTTATAACCGGCTTCCAGGAAGTAGTAAATGATTTCTTCGTACTTCATGGCAAATTCCGTGAAGCCGTGCACGAGAACAATACTTCCGACGGGATTTTCGCAAAGATAGTAATAATAGGCGATTTCCAAACCGTCAAAGGATGCAAAACGTCCGCTTGTACATACGGCCGAAATGGCGTCGTGCACTTTTATGATGCGGCTTTTGAACTCCGCATCGGGAATCGGTGTTAGATTGTTCGAAGAATGATACAGCATGGAGTATCCTCACTATGGTTGTTGTTTTGATTCCGGCCTATCAGCCGGATGAAGAGCTTGTAAAACTCGTAAAACAACTGAAAAGCGAATCCTTTTCCTGCCTCGTCGTGGACGATGGAAGCGGGGAGGAATATGCACCCGTTTTTGATTCCGTCAGGAATCTGGCGGAAGTGGTTTGTGTACCCCAAAACGGCGGAAAAGGCGCTGCACTCAAGCTCGGCATGAGCCGGATAAAGGAACTGTTTCCGGAGTGCACGCATTTTATCACAGCGGATGCGGACGGCCAGCACAAGGTTTCCGACATTGTACGCGTCAGGGAAACCCTGTTAAAAGGAGCCACCATGGTGCTTACGGAGCGTTCCTTCCAAGGCGAGGTGCCGGCAAAATCGATGATCGGCAACATCCTTTCTCGCTGGGTTTACTGTATTCTTACCGGACATTACTTAAGCGACAATCAGTCGGGACTTCGTGGGTTTGCGGTGTCCGAAATCGAATGGCTGACGCTTGTATCCGGTGAAAAATACGATTATGAAATCAATATGCTTTATTATGCGGACTGCCAGCATATTCCGATTGATCTGATTCCGGTCGATTCCGTTTACATCGACGGAAACAAATCGTCGCATTTTAACCCGCTGCTGGACACGCTGCGCATTTACAGAAGACTCTTTACCTCCGCGGCAGGTTCCATTATTGCCGGAATCATTACGGAGATTGCGGTTTTGGTTGCAACCCTTACCTACGGGTATAACTATTGTCTGGTTACGGTGCCCGTTATCGGTGCCGCGGCTTTCTTTATCAACCTCGGAGTGGATGCGCTGAAGTTTCAGAGAATCCATTACCGTGACGGCGGAAGAACGCTTCTTTATGCGGCATTCCGCTTCACGTACTATACCTTTGCCTGTTTTCTGACAGGTATGTTCTTACCGCAGCTTCCGCTCATTGTGGCATTTACTCTTTCTGTTCTGATTGCGGTGCCGATTCGGTTCTATCTGTATCAGTTCGCTTTCAGCAGAGTCTTTTTCAAGGGAAAGGTAAAAAACTGAATTACCCGGACACCTTCAGCAGCTGCCCGGTACACGCAACGACCGTATCGGCGTTCGCACAGCCGTGCATTTTAATTACGGGCTTCTTTGTTCCGAGGAACGTGGCACCGCCGCGCTCGTTGAAAACAAAGAGGTCTTTTAATTTGTCCTGCGTTTTTGGATCCACCTTCGATTCGACGATGGAAAGCGCTGTTTTGCCGACGGCCTCGGTAAGTTTTAAGACGATGTTTCCGGCAAACCCGTCGCAGACAACAACGTCGGCATAGCCGGTAATAATGTCATATCCTTCGGCATTGCCGATAAAATGGATTTCCCCGTTTTCGCCTGCGGTTTTCAAAAGTCCGTAGGCCTGCACGTAAAGGGGACTTCCCTTGCCTTCCTCGCGGCCGACGTTTAAGAGCGCCACGCGCGGATCTTTCAAATCAAACATTCTTTTTACAAATTCACTTCCGAGTTTTGCAAAATCCACAAGATTTGCCGCATCGATATTTACGTTTGCACCGCAGTCCACAAGAGTTGTCATGCCGCCTTTAACGTTCGGAAGCATGGTGGAAAGAGCCGGTGCTTTCAGTCCGTCTTTCAGACCGAGGCGAAAGATACTTCCGACCATCAGCGCGCCGGTATTGCCGGCACTAAGAAGTCCGATGACGTCTTCGTCGCACTTCAGCGCATCCAGTGCCTTCGCGGTCGAGCATTCGTCACGGCCTTTGAAAATTGCCATCGCGGGTTCGTGATTCGAAATAAAATCCGTTGCCCGGATAAACTCAAAAGAAGGAGCACTGACTCCCTCTTTTTTTAAAAAAGCGCGGGCGGCGGATTCATCCCCGACTAAAATAAAACCAAGCGACGGGAATTTTTCCGCTGCCTTAACGACACCGGATAATAATTCTTCGGGGCCGTTGTCAGCGCCTAATAAATCAATGATAACCTTCTTCATACAAATCTCCCGGCCGTAAAAATCTCCGGCCCGTGCGGGAGCAGAACGTTTACTCTATTGCAAACATAAAGGAGTAAACTTCCATTGCTCCGTTAATGTAACCGACCTCAATCAGAGGGTATTTTTCCAGAATCAGATCTCCTAAATGAAGGGCCTCCTCTTCCGTTACGTCCTTTCCGTAGAAAACGGTGATGACCTGTTTGTCATCCATGTCGGGCAGTGCCGCGAAAAGTTCCATGGCAGCCTCGAATTTGTCTGTATTGCAGGATAAAATATCATCCGTCAGACCGACATATGCACCTTCTTTTACATCCACGCCGTTGATGGAAGCATCACGTGTCGCAGTGGTTACATAGCCCGTGGTGACGTTCGGCAGGTAGTGTGTCATTTCTTCAATCAGAGCTTCCACCGTGGGAAGGGAATAGTCTACCATGGACATGGCGGAATATCCTTCGGCCATGGATTTGGTTTCAATGACATGCACCTTTTCGGGATTATAAATCTTCGCCGCCTGTTTTGCGGTCAGAATGATATTTCCGTCATTCGGAAGCACGATGATTTCATCGGCATCCACGGAATAGAATGCATCCACGAAAGCTTTTGCGGAAGGGTTGTTGGTCTGTCCGCCGTCAATGACCGCAAGGACGCCTTCGTTTTTAAAATATTCAATCATTCCCTCACCGGAAGCCGCAGCCACGATGGCATATTTTACATGTTTTTTCATGTTGGCTTTGCGCAGGGAATCCGGAGTGAAGAATTCTTCGGGTGTTTCGGTGTTCTCTTCGTCGCTTTCGATGAATTCTCCGTTTAAGGCCATCTGCATTCCTTCAAAAAGGTACAAAAGTCCGGCTCCGCCGGAATCCACAACTCCGGCTTCCGCTAAGCAGGGCAGAAGGTTCGGAGTGTTTAACAGGGATTTTTTCATCTCAACGACAATTTCTTTTAAGAGACTGTCAAAATCTTCATATCGTTCCGGCTCCTTTTCGGAAGTTTCGATGCACTCGCGCATAACGGTCAGCATCGTGCCTTCGGTGGGCACGGAAACGGAAGAATATGCTTTTTTGGAAGCCGACTGCATGGCAAGCACGAAGTCTGCGGGAGTGACTTTCTCAAGTTCCCGGATTCCCGTGGAGAAACCGCGGACGAACTGTGAGAGGATGACACCCGAATTTCCTCTTGCGGAAAGCAGGGTTCCTTTGGAGAAAGCCTTTGCCATAACGCCGGCATTCTCTTCTTCTTTATCGGCATTTTCAATGCCGCCAAGCCAGGTCATGGACATATTCTTTCCGGTGTCCCCGTCGGGGATGGGGAAGACATTGAGCGCGTCCACGATGGCGGCGTTTTGTTTTAAATTACGATATCCGTTGGTAAAAAGGGAGTATAAATCCCTTCCGGTAAGTACCGAAGTGGCCATTATGATTCCCCTCCCTGAACGGTGACTTCTTCGCCGATAATATATGCGGAAATCGTTCCGGGACCGACGCTTGCGCCGACGATGGGTCCGATGATTGAAATCACACTGTTTTTAAACGGGGTTTCCGCCATTACCATGTCACGAAGGGCCATGGCCTGATCTTCATTGTCCGCATGGGAGATGTAAAGAGTCTGGCTTTCCGGATTGACGGCATTTTTCTTAATCTCCGCCGCAAGCTCCGGAAGAACGTTTTTGGCACCTTTGATTTTACGAATGGCATAGTTCTGGCCGATCCGGTCCGAAATAATCAGAGGATGAATTCCGAAGAAATTCCCGAAGAATGCACTGGTGGCGGATACACGGCCGCAGCGTTTTAAGTATTCGAGATTATCCACGGTTGCATACTGATGTCTGGTTAAGCGGATGGATTCGATGTAATCCGCCACTTCGTTAACGTCCGCTCCTTCGTCGCGCATGGCGGCGGCAACGATGGCTAAATTGGCCTGACCTAAAGAACTGATGCGGGAATCCACACAGCGGATGGTATGTCCCGGGTTTAATTCCATCACATCCTTGGCGATGGGGAGGGACGCATTGTAGGAACCGCTCAGTGCAGAAGAGCAGGAGATATAAAGCACATCATGTCCGGTGCTGACATACTTGTGAAATTTTTCCTCAAAGACAGGAACCGGAACCTGAGTGGTTTTGATGACCACACCGTTTCTCATAAAGTCATAAAATTCCTTCGAAGAGTGAACGGACCAGTCCAAAAGCGCGGGATACTCTTTGCCTTCCATGGTGTAATTCATGGGACAGTAGTCGATGTCATATTTCTCGAGCATCTCCGGACTCATGTCGGCTGTGGAGTCAACTAAAATAACAAATGAAGCCATGATTTATCTCCTTAACAATTACTTGGACTTGATGGAAGCGGTAATCTCATCCATAAGGGCTTTTTCCTTTTCAAGGCCGGCACTGGCGGGAGCACCCTTGTAAAATACCGCACACAGACCCGGTCCGATGGAAGCGCCGCAGCTTACACCGACTTCGGTAATGATGAGTTCCTTGGGATTGAAACGCTCCTTTACGGATTCGGCAAGAAGTTTTGCGGCTTCTTCACGGTTGGAGTGTGCAATAAACATAATCTGTTCGGAAGGATTCTCAACCGTTTTGTCAATGTATTCGATGATAGCCTTGAAGGCATCTTTCTTTCCTTTTAACTTGGCGATGGGCTCGGAGAGACCTTTTTCGTTAAAATCCGCAAGGATGTTCAGACCGATCATGCTTCCGAAGAATGCTTTGAAACCATCTACACGGCCGGTTTTAACTAAGAAGAACAAATCATCCATGGTACCCATCTGGTGAATGCGGTATTTCTCTTTTTCCAGATATTCCACAACTTCCTCGAAAGCTGCCCCTTCTTTACGCTTCATGGCAGCGGAAATAACCAGAAGTGCAAGGGATGTGGAATAACGAAGGGAGTCGATGACAACAATACGGCGCTCGGGATATTTCTTTAAAAGTTCTTTTGCTACCTGGCTGCAGTCGTTGTAGGTTGCGGAAAGCGCGGTGGAAAGAACCGGTGCGATGATATCCCTGCCCGCTTTTAAATGCTTTTCGTATTTTTCGATGATTTCTTCTCCGGGAGGGCAGGCAGTCTTATAAAGAACATTACGGCCTTTCATGGAATCGTAGAATTCCTTCGGAGTCATGGTTTCCCAGTCTACGTCGGCAAGTTCGGAATGACCGTCGGGATAGTAAAGAACCCCTCTGGTTATGTCGGGAATGTCGAAACGCTCTCTCAGTTCCTTGTTTAAGTCACAGGAACTGTCCGGAATAATCACATAATCGCTCATTTTATTTCTCCTTTGATTTACACATTTTTCGGCTTTTAAACCCTTCCTAATTTATCATAGGAAGAAGTTTTTTTCAACTTAACTTGCAAACTTAAATTTACTTTGATAATATAAAATTTTGGAGAGGTATGCCCTTTTCCCATATTTTGTAGATAAAAGTGTAAGTCAGGAGAATATTCATCAACATGTGGCCTTTCATCGTTCTCGGAGTCGTACTGGTGCTGCTTTTGGGTGGCGTGATTTTCATGTTTGCCTATACAACACCCATTGCGGAAAAAGTGTACAGGGAATATCTGGTGAACCCGGATCCCGAGCACCGCAAACGCGAATGCAGCTGTGTGACGAATGAAGAGCAGGTGGCCATGTGGAATGCGGGCTGTGAGTGGGCCGAAGCACGCAGGGAGAAAATGCGTGAAGTGGAAGTTTCGCGCGACGGACTGCGCTTTCTCGGAGAATACTATGATTTCGGATACGACCGCGCGGTAATTATTCTGCCCGGCCGATGCGAATGTTTAAAATACTCGTATTTTTACGCAAAGCCTTATGAGGATGCGGGATTCAACGTGCTTGTAATCGATCAGCGCTCGTACGGACTCAGCGACGGGGAATTCAATACCATCGGCAAGGAAGAGTGCGAGGATTTAAAGGTGTGGATCCGCTTTGCGGAGAATGAACTTCACATGCATTCCATCTGGCTTCACTCCATCTGCGTGGGTTCTTCGACCGCAGTGCTTTTAGCCTCGTCCGCGGACTGCCCCGAGAGCATTAAGGCGCTTGTAACGGACGGCTGCTTTATCTCCTTCCGCGAGAGCTTCAAGACGCACATGGAGGATTTAAAGAAACCGACGTTCCCTGTGCTCGGTATGGTTATGAATAAAATCAAAAAGAATACCGGTACGGATGTCGATGCGATTGCGCCGATTAAACTGATTGATAAGGTAAAAATCCCGGTACTTTTCTTATACGGGGAGAAGGATATTTTCTCCAAACCCGAAAAGAGCAAACTTCTGATTGAAAAGTGCGGCAGCTCCGAGAAAGAGGTAGAGTGGTTTAAGGAAGGCGCACATTCGCACCTGCGTTACACCAATCCCGGGCAGTATGATGCGGCAATTCTGAGATTTTCAAAGAAAGATGTATTTGCTAAATAGACTACGAATGTAGTTGTACTATAAATGTAGGAGAATTTTAAAACGCGGTGACAAAAGAAATCAGAGAATTAGTGGAATATAACTGTAACGCGCTGAAAAATTCGACAGGAACCTATCGCGAAATATACAAAGTCATGTTCCGGATTCGGGATAATGTCATGTATGAAACCGATGACGGATACAGGGTGGAGTCAACCACCTTCGGGGAAGCAAAAGAACATATTGATGCATTTTCCGAAGTGTTGTATGAAACCATCGGGGCCACCCATGAGTATGTAGCGCTTGAGATGGACAACGGACCGGAATGGATTATCGCATTCTGGGGGATTCTTAGAAGCGGAAACAAACCGTACCTTGTGAATTTAAGACATCCGAAGGAACTGTCGGAAGGAATCATAAAGACTCTCGGAATCCGTTACATTATCGGAATCCGCAGCACGAAGCTGAAAGGCGAATTTATCGATTACAACATAATCGACCGAAAGGCGCAAAGACGCTTAAACAAGGGTTCGGACGAGATTTCGGCCGAAGAAAAGAAAACATTTGACGCCGAAAAGGAATTCGAAAATGAAATTGCACTTTCGACATCCGCAACGACATTAAAAGAAACCATCTGCTTTTATTCCGGACAGAAAATGACGAATCAGCTTTTAAATACGAAGGCGATTCTTTCCGAGAATAAGCGTGTTTCGACATTTTACAACGGTGAAATCAAGCAGCTTGTGTTTCTGCCGCTTTATCATATTTTCGGCCTGGTGGCCGTGTATTTCTGGTTTTCCTATTTTGCCAGAATCATGGTCTTCATGAAGGATTATTCGGCGGAAAGCATTCTGAATACAGTGAAACTGCATGAAGTAACACATATTTTTGCGGTGCCGATTTTCTGGAATACGGTTGAAAAAGAGATTCGCAAGAAGTTAAAAGAGCGCGGGCCGGAAACGGAAGCAAAATTCGAGAAAGGAATCCGCATCGGTACGAATCTTCAGAACATTTTTCCCTATGCGGGAGCAAGGTGGTCGAAGAAGATTATGCACGAAGTGACGGACGAACTGTTCGGTCCGTCGGTGCTTTTCTGTATTACCGGAGGAAGCTATTTGAAGGATTCGACCCTTGAGATGTTCAACGGGCTCGGATATCCGCTGTTTAACGGATACGGCATGAGCGAAATCGGCATTACCAGCGTGGAACTTGCGGCAACGCCGAAACTCAGGAATTTAAATTCCATCGGACGACCGTTTGAAGGCGTGGAATACCGTTTAAACGACGAAGGGGTGCTGTTTGTAAAAAGCGCATCCGCCTGCTCCGGACGAATGATTGACGGACAGATGATTCCTATGGAGGAATGGTTTGAAACCGGAGACATTCTCGAAGAAAGAAAAGGAAGATACTTTGTCCTCGGCCGGAAGGGCGATGTCGTCATCGGCGAGAACGGAGAAAACATCAATCCGGACGTGGTCGAGCAGGCCTTCGACATGCATGACGTGCTTAATTTCTCGGTACTCGGCATGACATCGCACCGGACCGAAACGGAAAGTCTTTCCATGGTCGTGCAGCTTCAAAGAGGAGTCACTCAGGAAGAGGTTCAGACCGTTATCCGCCGGATTTACGACGAAAACGGGACACTTCCGTTAACGCACCAGGTGAAGGAATTTTATTTTACATACGATCCGATTATGAAGGAGACGGCAATTAAGGTAAGCCGCAAATATCTTCTTCGTGAAATCGAAAAGGGCAGCATTCTCCTGACTCCTTTTGCGGACTTCAAAGCAGAGGAAATCGAAGAAAATGTGCCAGCGCCTTTGACGTCGGATGCAGCAAAACGGGTCCGTGCAATTATCGCGGAGGCGGCGGGATGCAGCGAAGAGGAGGTCGGCGACGACGATCACCTCATGAACGATCTTGGGTGTGACTCGCTTACTTATTACGGCATTCTGATTAAGGTCTGCAACGAGTTTAACATCGATACGGAAAGCCATATGGGCGGGAAATACTATACTCTTCGGGATATCGTAAAGGTACTCGAAAAGATCGAAGAAGACGGGGCAGAGGTCCCGGATTTGTATGAAATTAAGCAGTAAGGACAGATCGGCAACATGAAAGACAGAACAATCGAACCATTGGTAGGGTTCGTGAAAATAACGGGATTTCCTACGGCGATTTTTTACATGAGGCCCCAAATTTATCATATGGACCCGAAGAAAAAACATTACAGACTGCCGAAGCCGGCAATTGTTATGTCGAATCATACGTCACTGTGGGACCATCCGCTTTACATGCGTGTGTTTTTCTTCCGGACCATCCACTGGCTGATGGGCGAAGTCCTGTTTCGAAAGAGCAAGTTCTTCTCCTGGTTTTTATACTCCATGGGTGGAATCTATGTGGACCGCGAGGCGCATAATTTTTCCTGCATCAAGGACGCACTGAAACTTCTGGACAAAGGCAAAACGGTCGGAGTTTTTCCGCAGGGACGACTCCCGGTAAACGGCAAACCGTTCCCGTTTATGCCCGGAATTACCATGCTGGCGCTTCGAACCGATGCGCCCATTGTTCCGGTTTATACGGACGGCAATTACGGCATGTTTAAGACGGTACACGTCATGATCGGGGAAGAAATTCATATCCGGGATTATACGACATCCAAGGTACCGTCCGGAGAGGAAATCCGAAGACTGACCCAGATCCTCGAAGAAAAAAACAATGAACTGAAAGCCGAACTGGAGCGCCGTCTTGCGAAGAAGGGCTGATAACGGTGGCCTGAAAAGGCATGCGAACCCAGATGCTTTGATGAAGCAATACATAAAGGAAATACAGAAAACAGAATGGAAGCAGTGAAAAAGGATCCGGCTGTACATATCAAGTTCCTTCCCATGGATTTGCCCCGTATTTTTGCGGGCATAGCCTACGGAATTATTTACAGACCGAAGAAAATATACATCTCCGACAAGCGCCCGGACCGCAAAACGGGAGCACTTGTCATAGCCAATCATTCATCTTTTGCCGATCCGGTTATCGTGGGAATCACGTTAAGCCGCAGAATGTTTTATTTAGCCGGCGAGCTTGCGATGGGCAATAAGTTAAAATCAACGCTCCTTAAGGGCTGCGGCTGCATCGGAATCGATCGGAACATTTCCGATATCGAGGGCGTTCGCAAAGCTGTGAATGTCATGAAACGCGGACACTGCGTTTTGATGTTTCCGCAGGGCAGACTGATGCGTGACGGGGAAATAGGCAAGTTAAAATCCGGTGCAATCCTCATGGCATGGCAGGCGGGAGTCCCCATTCTGCCGGTGTATGTAAAGAAGGGGCCGAAATGGTATAACCGGGCGAAGCTGATTGTGGGAGAAGAATTCTACATTACCGATATGATTGAAAAGAAGATGCCCTCCATGGCGGACATCGAACGCCTGACCGATTACTGCGAAGAGAAAATGCATGAGTGTGAGGCTTTCTATTATAAATATACGGGTTTAGAGCACAAACGCCCAACGGTGGAATCCGGAGGCTGAGTTGCGCTGTAAAATAACGGAAAGAACAGGAAAAGTAAAATGGATACACTGGAACGCTTAAAAGGGCTCCTCTCGGAAGTTTACGACGGAGCAATCGACACATCCGGCATCACGACGGAAACGAAACTCATTGAAGACATCGGCATGAAATCCATCGCCATGCTTTACATGGCCATGGCAATCGAGGGAGAATTCAAGGTAAGCTTATCCAACGAGGACCTCCCGAAGATGCAAACCGTCGGCGATATCGTCCGGCTGGTGGAGTCGCGGATGTAAATATTTAAAAAACAGGGAAGCATCAGCAGAAGGTCCGAACGGACCGTATGGGGGTAAAAAAATGAATTATGACGTCATTATCGTAGGCGCAGGCCCGGGCGGAATTTTCTCCGCATACGAATTAATCAGGTTAAATCCTGATTTAAGAATTGCCGTATTTGAGGCAGGCAACGCACTTGAGAACCGCAAGTGTCCGATTGACGGTGCGAAGGTCAAGACCTGTGTCGGCTGTGAAAGCTGCGCCATCATGAAAGGCTTCGGAGGGGCGGGTGCATTCTCCGACGGCAAATACAACATCACCAATCAGTTCGGCGGTACCCTTTTCGAATACATCGGAAAGAACGAGGCCATCGATTTGATGAAATACGTGGATGAAATCAATCTCTCTCACGGCGGAGAAGGGACGAAACTGTATTCCACGGCCAACAGTGAAATCAAAAGAATGTGTCTGCAGAACGGCCTCCATCTTCTGGATGCGCAGGTCCGTCACCTCGGTACGGATATTAACTATGTGGTTTTGGAGAATCTTTATAATGAACTGTCCCGCAAAGTGGACTTTTTCTTCCGCACGGCAGTGGAAAGAATGGAGATTATTGCGGGGGAGGACGGTTCTTTTGATACTCCGGCGGGATACCGGATTTTTACGAAAGACGCGGAGCATACCTGCGTAAACTGCATCATTTCCGTGGGAAGAAGCGGCTCTAAATGGATGGAGAGCGTCTGCAACGACCTGGCCATTCCGACGAAGTCAAACCGGGTGGACATCGGTGTCAGAGTGGAACTTCCGGCCGAGATTTTCTCTTCGCTGACGGATGAATTGTATGAAAGTAAAATCGTTTACCGGACCGCGAAATTCGAGGATCTGGTCCGCACCTTCTGCATGAATCCGTACGGGGCGGTTGTAACCGAGAACACCAACGGCATTGTAACCGTAAACGGGCACAGTTACGAAGATCCGTCGAAACATACCGAGAACACGAACTTTGCGCTTCTGGTATCCAAACATTTTTCCAAGCCGTTTAAAGACAGCAACGGCTACGGCGAGAGTATCGCAAGACTTTCGAACATGCTTGGAGGCGGCGTGATTGTACAACGCTTCGGTGACCTTGTAAGGGGTCGCAGAAGCAATGAAGAGAGAATCCGCGAAGGCTTTGTAACACCGACATTAAGCGCAACGCCCGGAGACTTAAGTCTGGTAATTCCGAAAAGAATCCTTGACGGTATTATCGAGATGATATATGCACTTGATAAAATCTGCCCCGGAACCGCAAACGACGATACGCTTCTTTACGGTGTGGAGGTCAAGTTCTACAACATG
>DLBG01000064.1:7388-8458 GCA_002494135.1 Lachnospiraceae bacterium UBA7027 | reverse complement strand
TCCTGCTGGATACCAGCCTTTGCGCAGCTTCTCTTAAAACGACGTAATGCGCTGTCTAAGGATTCGTTCTCTTTTACTTCTACTCTAGACATATCTCAACCCTCCTCCCAGTTTGTGAATTGTGCAATAACTGTTCGGGTATTTCCAAAAAAATGCACATTCCTTATTATACTGATTTTTCAAAGTCCGTCAAGTTTTTTCTTGATTATTCGTATGTATCCGGCACATATACGGAAAGACCGATGTACTTGTCTTCGTTCATATCGCCAAAGCAACGGCTTACGGATAAATCGTAAAGGTAGTCGAATTCATACCAGCACCTATAAGTAAGCTTCCATAATTCACTGGTGTCATAGTCAAAACCGTCGTCCGGATCTCCAAACTCACTCGTGTAATGTTCAATCATGGCATTATACGTTGCGGATTTATCTCCGGTGCTTCTGAACTGGACATTTTTTACGAGTCCGGATTCGTTAAAATCGATTTCCATCGAATCAAAGTAGAACGTATATCCGTACAGTTCTACCGGTTTCTGGGAAGAATCGAATTTCACAATCCACCAGGGACTTGCGGTATCCTGTCCTTCTTTTGAAACGGAATAGGACCCGAAATTCTCGGAAAGCCAGTATTCTGCAACATTTTCGTCACAGCCGATGACACCGTCCACTACGGTATAAGGATGGCTGGCAGACCCGGCGTCCGGATTACTGTAAGATCCCGGTGCCGGCTCGCTGGAAGCCACAGTGTAACCGGGAGTGACCGGATTCGTCGTGACCGGATTCGTCGTGTTCGGAGTTTTGGATGCACTTCCGATCGCCGCAAAAATAATAATCAGTAAAAGGATAAAAACCGGAATGATTACAACGGCTACGCCGGCGATGATAACGACAGGAATCCACCATTTCTTTTTCTTGGGTTTTGTCTCAGCACTCTGTGTGCTTACAGGTGTGGGAGCAGATGCAGTATTCTGCGCGGGTGCGGATGCATACTGTCCCTGTGCTGGATATCCGGAATTCGGAATCTGCTGACTCGGAGTGATTTGCTGGCTCGGCATAATCTGCTGAGACGGT
>DLBG01000064.1:0-7287 GCA_002494135.1 Lachnospiraceae bacterium UBA7027 | reverse complement strand
CGGTGCAATCTGCTGACTCGGCATGATCTGCTGCGACGGCGTAACAGCTGCCTGGACGGGCGTAGCTGCCGGTGCTGCGGGAGCCGTAAATTCAATCCGGTTGGTTGCTCCGCCGGCCGCCGCAGCTGTTGCGGCGCTTACTGACGAAGCTCCGAGAATTCCCTGCTTAAATGCCGTCATGGACTGGTAACGGTCACCTGCCTGCACGCTTAATGCCTTCAGGATGGCATCTTCAGCCTTCGGATCGATGGCAACGCCGAGTGCGCTCGGCGGAACCAGATCATCCTCATCCAGACGTTCCACGGAGTCGGGCGGACGTTTTCCGGTCAGTGCAAAATAGAAGGTTGCACCGAGTGCGTAAACATCGGTGAAAGGTCCCTGTTTTCCGTGTCTGGTATACTGCTCTTTCGGCGCAAAACCGTGCTTTAATACAACGTCAAGGCTTCGGCTCTTATCTCCGAGGCTGTATCTTGCGGCACCGAAATCGAGTAATTTTATGATGCCTTCGTTTGTAATATAGATATTATCGGGAGTTACGTCACGGTGAATGATTCCCTTGCTGTGTACCACAGCCAGTGCATCCATAATCGGAAGCAGAACGTTCTTTGCCTCCTCAAAGGAAATTTTACCGCCTTTGGAACGGATATACCGGTCAAAGCTTGTTCCTTCCACATAATCCATTACAAAATATGCGGTCCCGTATTCCTCAAAATAGGTGTGAATACGCACAATATTCTGATTGCCGATAAACTGGGCCAGTGTTTTGGCTTCGTCTAAGAAGCAGGTTTTTCCGTAAGTGTAGCTTTCCCCTCTCTCGCCGGTAAACGGAGTAACAATTGTGGCATTTGTACGGGTTGCCATGCTGTCCGGGAAAAATTCCTTTACGGCAACTTTACTTCCGTTTTTGTGGTCCACGGCTTCGTAAGTGATGCCGAATCCGCCCTGTCCGAGGACTTTTTGAATGACATATTGTCCCGCAAGTACCGTGCCGGCCGGAAGGGCCAGAGGATACTTATTGTCTGTGTCTCCCACTTTAAAATCTCCTCGCTGTCTTTATCGAATTATTGAATCTGACCTGCAAGCACAGCCTCAGCTTCGGCAATTGCATCCGGAATGCCTGCCGGATTCTTGCCGCCGGCCTGTGCCATATTGGGACGTCCGCCGCCACCGCCGCCGACCTTGCCGGCAATCGCTTTGATTAAGTTGCCTGCATGAGCTCCCTTCTTCTGTGCTTCGTCGGTCGCCATAACCACCATGTTGACCTTGCCGTCTGCCTCGGAAAGAAGAACGACAACACCCTCACCGATCTTATCCTTTAAGGAATCTCCCAGATCACGGAGTCCGTTCATATCAACGCCGGGAACCGCGGTAGCAAGAAGTTTGACTCCCTTAACTTCTTTCACACTGTTCATAACGTCTCCAACCGCTTCCTTGGCCGCTTTGCTCTTTAAGGACTCAATCTCTGCGTGCATGGATTTTATCTCGGCATTCATATGCTCAAGTTTGCCTGCAAGTTCCGCCGGCTGCGATTTTACAACCGCACAGGCAGAGAGGAACAGTTCTTCCATCTTCTGATAATATGCCATCACGTTGTTTCCGGTAATGGCTTCGATACGACGAACGCCGGCAGCCACACCGCTTTCGGAAAGGATTTTAAAGAATCCGATATCCGCGGTATTCTTTACATGGGTACCGCCGCAGAATTCTTTGGAATCGCCCATGATGACAACGCGAACCTTTTCGCCGTATTTTTCACCGAAGAGTGCCATTGCTCCGAGTTTCTTCGCTTCTTCGATGTTGCAGACCTTGGTTTCAACCGGGTAAGCAGCCGAAATCATGGCATTGACTTTCTCTTCCACCAGTTTCAGTTCCTCTTTTGTTACGGCCTGGCCGTGGGAGAAGTCGAATCTGGTACGGTCCGCATCCTGATAGGAACCGGCCTGCTCCACGTGATCACCCAGGACTTCCTGCAGAGCCTTCTGCAGCAGGTGGGTTGCGGAGTGATTCCTGCAGGTGCTCTGTCTGGTCTTTACATCAACCTGAAGGTTTGCCACACTGCCGTTTGCAATAAAGCCTTCCTCGCAGATACCGATATGGCCGACTCTGTCTTTGGCAAGCTTCACGGTATCGGTTACCTTAAATACGCCGTCTGCGGTTTTAATCACACCGATATCCCCCTTCTGGCCGCCCATGGTGGCATAGAAAGGAGTTTTTGCAACAATTACGGTTCCGGTCTGTCCCTTTTTTAGTTTATCGGTCAGGCTTTCCTCGCCGCCGATTGCAAGGATGGTTTCCTCGCCGCTTAAGGTTTCGTAACCGGTAAATTCCGTTTTAATCTCATCGGAAAGACTTTCGAATACATTCGAACCTGCCGTGGATTTCTGGGAGAAGCTCTGTCCCTCACGGGCTTTCTGCTTCTGCTCTTCCATGGCGGTTTTAAAACCTTCGCCGTCTACCGCAAGGCCTTCTTCTCCCGCAAGTTCTTCGGTTAATTCAAGAGGGAATCCGAAGGTGTCATAAAGATAAAATGCATCCTTGCCGTCTATCTGCTTTGCTCCCTTTTCCTTTACGGCATCCAGAATCTTCTTGTATTCCTTTAATCCGTTCTCGAGTGTGCTTTCAAAACGTTCGATTTCCTTCTTCAGTTCTCCGAGAATCCACTCTTTGTTCTTCGGAAGCAGAGGATAACTTTCGTTGTATATTTCGTCAATGTAAATGGTTGCAATGCGAAGGATGTCTTCCTTCTTAAGACCCAGCATTCTTGCATGACGAACCGCGCGACGAATCAGGCGTCTTAAAACATAGCCCGCTCCGGCGTTGGAAGGAAGCAGTCTTGCTTCATCACCGATTAACATGACGGAGGTTCTGGTATGATCTGCCAGAATTCTCATGGAACGGCTGAAATTGTCGTCCGCATCATAACTCTTGCCGGAAGCCTTCTCGATATCGGCAATTACCGGCGCGAAAAGGTCGGTTTTATAAACATCCTTGGTACCGTTTAAGAAAGCTAAGTTTCTCTCAAGCCCCCATCCGGTATCCACGTTTTTCTGCTTTAAGGGAATTAAGGTACCGTCTTTTAATTTTTCGTACTGCATGAAAACGTCGTTTCCAAGCTCGGTGTATTTACCGCAGCTGCATCCGGGTCCGCAGTCCGGTCCGCAGTCCGGCTTGTCGGCAACATAAAACATTTCGGAGTCCGGTCCGCAGGGTCCGTACTCAAGTCCCCACCAGTTGTCGTCAGCCGGAAGATAATAAATATTCTCTTTTTTAAATCCGGAAGCGATACGATACTGTGCACCTTCCTCATCACGGGGTGCATTCTCGTCGCCGGCAAAAACGGTAGCTGCAAGATGATCGGCATCAAATCCGAACACTTCGGTCAGAAGTTCATAGCTCCATTTGCAGCGTTCTTCCTTAAAATAGTCACCCAGGCTCCAGCTTCCCAGCATCTCAAAGAAAGTCACATGGCTCTTATCGCCCACGGAATCGATATCGTTGGTACGAACACAGCCCTGCACGTTGCAGAGTCTGGTTCCCATGGGATGTTTTTCCCCGAGAAGATAAGGCATTAAGGGCTGCATACCCGCTACATTAAAAAGGACACCGGTGGATCCGTCTGATACCAGGGATACGGCGCCTACATCCACATGGCCGCGGGCTATGTAGAATTCTTTCCAGGTCTTTCTCAGTTCGTCTGAAGTAAATTGTCTCATTTTGATATATCTCCTTCTAAGGCATATGCCTGTAATATCTCAGTCGGTAAATACCTGTGTCCAGTAATAACCGTAGGTGCCGTCCGGATTATACGTAAATCCGATTCCGATTTTATTAAAACCGGGATTTAACAAGTTCGCACGGTGTCCTTCGGAATTCATCCATGCATTGAAAGCGGCATCCACGGAAGGATATCCGGCAGCAATGTTTTCACCGGCCGTTCCGAATGCCACACCGCTGTCTGTCAGGACCGTAAAACAGCTTCTTCCGTCCGGTCTCGTATGATCGAAAACCGTAACGATTTCATCGGCTCGCACCTTGGCAAGGGCACAAAGTGTCGGATCCAGTGTAAGTGCACCAAGTCCCGCTTCGGCACGTTTCTGATTGATCATCTCAATCATGCGTGCTCCGGCATTGGCTTCTAAATCGGCAACGGAATTCTGCCTTTGTTCCTCTTCGGCGCGCTTTTGTTCTTCAATCTGTTTCTGGCGTTCTTCCTCGGCACGTTTTTCTTCTTCCTGCCTTTGTTTTTCCGCCTCTTCTTTTTTCTTCTTCTCTTCTTCGGCCTTCTTCTTTTCTTCTTCGGCCTTCTTTGCCTTCTCTTCTTCCTCTTTGCGGACTCTTTCTTCCTCTTCGGCCTTTTCTTTCTCTATACGTTCCTGCCGCTCTTTTTCCTGATTCTCGCGACGGATTTTCTCCGCTTTCTGTTCCGGTGTAATTTCGTTCGAACCACCGTCGGATTTCTCTTTTCCGTCCCCGGATTTTTCTTTTCCGTCATCGGAGGAGTCTTTGGAATCCTCTTTTGTCCCGTCCTTTGAAGAACCGTCTTTGGAAGAACCCTCTTCGGATGAGGCTTCTTCGGATGAACCTTCTTCGGATGAAACGTCCTCTGAAGTGTTTTCTTCGCCTTCCGATACCGCTTCCGAATTCTCCTCCTCTGCCTTGGCAAGTATTTCGGAAGAAACGTTTGCTTCTTCCGGAATTGCATCGGCCAGAGCCTGCAAGGTATCCTTCAGGACCGCAGAAAAACTGCATCCGCATAAGTATACGGACGTTATAACAACACATGCAAAAACAAAAAGTCGTTTCCTCATATGCCAAACCCCACAATAACACATTATAACCCTATTTTGTAATTATAGTATTTTTGGCCCGCAAACGCAATGATTTAGCATGCAAAAACGACCGGCTCTTAAGAGCCGGCCGTTTGCCATTGTTAAAAATATCAGAAAGTTTTACTGACTTCAAACCTGATTACTTGTTGTTCCAGGCATTGATGTCATGAACGGTTCTCTTCACATAAGAGGTGTGAAGAATGTGATGTGCTTTCTCACCGCAAGGCTCACCTAAGTACTCAGCGTAAAGCTTCTGTACGGAAGGATTTTCATGAGACTTACGAATCGGCATGCTGTCGTCATAGCCGTAAAGTACGGAAGCACGTTTTGCACGGTAATCCTCAAAGTTACGAACCTTTGCAGGTACCTGAGGCTGTCCGCCGCCGTTGATGCAGCCGCCCGGGCAGGCCATGATTTCTACGAAAGTATAATCTGCTTCGCCTGCGCGGATTTTATCCATGATTACCTTGGCATTGGTAAGGCCGGATGCGATTGCTACCTTAACACTTACGCCGCCTGCGGTATAGGTAGCTTCCTTGATGCCTTCGAATCCACGAACTTCCTTGAACTCGATGGGGCTGTCATTGGTTTCGCCTGTCAGTTTCCAAACCGCGGTACGAAGAGCTGCTTCCATAACACCGCCGGTAACACCGAAAATAACTGCTGCACCGGTACTCTCGCCCATGGGATCGTCAAATTTTTCATCGGGAAGAGCGGTAAAATTGATGCCGCATCTCTTAACAAGACGTCCGAGCTCTCTGGTGGTCATGGTGTAATCCAGATCGGGAACGCCTGCTGCGGACTGGTCGTCACGACCGATTTCGAACTTCTTTGCGGTGCAGGGCATAACGGATACGGATACGATGGACTTGGGATCCCAACCCATCTTCTCTGCATAGTATGTCTTCAAAAGACCGCCGAACATCTGCTGAGGGGACTTGCAGGAAGAAAGATGCTCAAGCTGATCGGGATAATAATGCTCCGCATACTTGATCCATCCGGGTGAACAGGATGTAATCATCGGAAGAACGCCGCCCTTGGTTACTCTTTCAAGTAATTCGTTTGCTTCTTCCATGATGGTAACGTCTGCTCCAAAATCGGTATCAAATACTCTTTCGAATCCGATTCTTCTAAGTGCTGCAACCATCTTTCCTTCTACCGGAGTACCGATGGGCAGATCAAACATTTCGCCCAAAGCTGCACGAACCGCGGGAGCTGTCTGAACTACAACGTGCTTCTCGGGATCTGCGATAGCTTCGAGAATCTTGTCTGCATCGGATTTTTCATAAATCGCACCAACGGGGCAAACCGCGATACACTGTCCGCAGCTTACGCAGGAGGTGTCGCCGAGACCCATTCCGAAAGGAGAAGAAACTTCGGTGATGAATCCACGGTTGTTTGCGCCGATTACGCCGATGCCCTGAGTCTTCTCGCAGGCAGCGATGCAACGACGGCAGTTGATACATTTGTTGTTGTCACGTACCATATGTGCAGCGGAATCGTCGATTTCGAATTCGTTTGCAATACCCTTGTACATATCAACATCTTCTACGCCCATTTCCTGGCAGAGTGCCTGTAATTCGCACTTACCGGAACGTACGCAGGATAAGCACTTCTTGTCATGATCGGAAAGAATCAGTTCAAGAGTTTTCTTTCTGTAGCCTAAAACCTTCGGGGTGTTGGTATAAACCTTCATACCCTCGGAAATAGGATATACGCAGGAAGCAACAAGTCTTGCTCCTCTTCCTTCGTCTGCTTCAACCATACAGATTCGGCATGCGCCGATTTCATTGATATCTTTTAAATAACAAAGAGTAGGGATATCGATACCTGCAAGTTTGGCAGCCGCAAGAATGGTAGAGCCTTTCGGAGCTTCACATGCAATACCATTAATAGTAATATTTACGGTTTCCATTCTTTTTCCTCCTAAAATTTCTCTTCTTTACTTCTTGGAAATAGCTGCAAACTTACATGTACTCATACAAGCACCGCACTTCACGCACTTAGCGGAATCAATTGCCATGGCGGGAAGCTTCTTTCCGGGAGCGATGTAATCGGTCTTGCTGATTGCGCCTGCAGGACACTGTCTTGCGCACATTCCGCATCCGATACATTTTTCCTTGTCGATACTGAAGGAAAGAAGATCCTTACATACGCCTGCAGGACACTTCTTGTCTACAACGTGAGCCACATACTCATCTCTGAAGTAACGAAGGGTGGATAATACAGGGTTCGGAGCGGTCTGTCCAAGTCCGCAGAGAGAGTTTGCCTTGATGTAGTAACAAAGCTCTTCCAACTTGTCGAGATCCTCGAGTGTCGCCTGACCCTTTGTAATCTTATCAAGCATTTCATACATTCTCTTGGTACCGATACGGCACGGAGTACATTTACCGCAGGATTCGTCTACCGTGAACTCTAAGAAGAATTTCGCGATATCAACCATACAGTTGTCTTCGTC
>DLBG01000097.1:32013-36954 GCA_002494135.1 Lachnospiraceae bacterium UBA7027 | reverse complement strand
AAAATCGTACAGACAGCAGGAAGAAATCAGCTTGGTGAGTTTGCGCCGATGTTCGCACACTTAAATGATGACGTGCTCTTCGGCGAAGTTTGGAATGAAGAAGTGATTGATGTGAAGACCAGATGTATCATTACGGTCGTTTCCTTAATGGCATCGGGAATCACGGATTCCTCTCTTACCTATCATCTTCAGAATGCCAAAGCACATGGTGTCACCAAAGAAGAAATTGCGGCAATCATAACCCATGCCACCATGTATGTCGGATGGCCGAAGGGCTGGGCGGTATTCCGTCAGGCCAAAGAAGTATGGAATGAAGAAGTTCCCGAACTTACGGAAAAGGACAAATATCAGAATACCATCTGTTTTCCGATAGGGGAAGCAAATCCGTATGGAGATTACTTTGTGGGACAGAGTTATCTTGCCCCCGTATCTGCCGAACAGGTACCGGTGTTTAATGTGACCTTTGAACCCGGATGCAGAAATAACTGGCACATTCATCATGCAAAGAGCGGTGGCGGTCAGATGCTGATCTGCATCGGCGGAAGAGGCTATTATCAGGAGTGGGGCAAAGAAGCCGTTGAGATGACTCCGGGCAAAGTGATAAACATTCCCGCTGAGGTAAAACACTGGCACGGAGCAGCACCGGATACATGGTTCTCACATCTGGCTGTCGAAGTGGCCGGTGAAGAGGCTGGCACCGAATGGCTGGAAGCCGTGTCGGATGAAGATTATGGCAAGCTGAAATAGGAGGCATTGCACAGGATGAAACGAATGATATCGATACTGACCGCGATGATGCTGGTTTTTGGGCTTAGTGCATGCGCAGGGACGGAAAGTACAAAAGTAACCGGGAATACGGAACCGGAAACTTTGGAAAGTTCACAGATGGCGGAAGGAAATTTACAGAAAGAAGCAGGCAGCGTGAACGAAGAAGGCAGTGTGAATGAAGAAGGCAGCGGTGTTCTCGTGGTGTATTTCTCCGCAACCGGAACAACCAAGGGAGTTGCGGAAAAGATTGCTGCCGTCACGGGAGCAGACATATATGAGATCAAGGCTGCACAGGAGTATACGGCTGCGGATTTAAACTGGAACGATTCCAACAGCCGCACAACAAAGGAACAGAATGATCCATCCGTAAGACCGCAGATCGGAAGTGAAGCCGTGTCACTTGACGGATACAAAACAATTTATATCGGGTATCCGATCTGGTGGGGAGAAGAACCCCGTATCATGGATACCTTTGTAGAGAGTAATAATTTTGAAGGAATTACCGTGATTCCTTTCTGCACATCAGGCGGAAGCGGAATCGGCAGGAGCGGTCAGAATCTTGCGGACAATGCGGGAAGCGGAACCTGGCTGGAAGGGAAACGCCTCGGATCCGGAGTGTCGGAGGATGAAATCCGGTCCTGGATAGAAGGATTAAAGTAAAGAAAAGATGAGGACGGTTTTATCCGTGATATTCTTTATTCCGGCCGGAGCCGGTCTTTTTCTGTTCTTTAAAAACAAGATACCGGATTATCTGTTTTTCCGTGTTCCTTTTGCGTTCCTTGATTATGAGAAGGCAGGCATACTGGTATTCCTTGAAAACGTGCTGCAACTTGTCTTCTGGGGCTATACAGGTACGCAGATCGCTGCGCTGTGCAGATATTGTCAGAATAAAACACATGAAGAATAAACAGACAGGGAGGGTTTAAAAATGAAAATAACGATACTTATGGGAAGTCCGAACCGAAACGGTTCAACAAGTATTCTTGTGGAGGAGTTTATAAGAGGAGCGAAAGAAGCAGGGCATACCTGTGAGGTAATCGATGTTTGCCACGCCGATATCCATCCCTGCATCGGATGCGTAGCCAGCGGTTATGAAGGTCCCTGTGTTCAGAAGGATGATGTGGAGATTATCAGGACAAAGCTTCTGTCTTCTGATATGATAGTATTTGCAACACCGCTTTATTATTATGGAATGAGTGCGCAGTTAAAAACAGTGGTGGACAGATTCTGTGCGTATAACAGCAGTCTGAACAGAAAGCATCTGAAATCGGCGCTCCTTACGGTTGCGTGGAATGCGGATGACTGGACATTTGAAGCTTTATCGGCGCATTATAAAACTCTGGTAAGATATATCAATCTGGATGATAAAGGAATGATTCTGGGATACGGATGCGGCAGTCCCGGAATGACGAAAAGAAGCAGATATCCCGAAGACGCATACCGGATGGGAAAAAGTCTGTAATGAGGAATATTGATAAACGTTGTATCGTGAGGAGATTATAAAATGAACTGCAGGCTTGCGATTTTTGATATGGACGGAACGATTTTAAATACGATAGAGGATCTTACCGTTGCAACAAATTATGCGTTGAAAAAACACGGACTGCCCGAAGTGACGGTGGAAGAAGAGTATTACTTTGTCGGAAACGGGCTTTATACAACGGCGAAACGGGCAACTCCGGAGGGGACGGATGAGGCGATGGTTCAGGCGGTTTATGAAGATTTGTTTGCATTTTACAAGGAACATAACGAAGATCATACAAGACCGTATGAAGGCATCACGGATGTCATCCGAAAGTTAAGGGAGGCCGGAATCAAAACGGCCGTTGTATCCAATAAGGCTGATTATGCCGTTCAGTCCCTGGTTGAGAAATATTTTCCCGACTGTTTTGACAAAGCGATGGGAGAAACAAAGGGATTTGCCTTAAAACCAGAAAAGGATATGGTTGATGAGATTTTAAAATGCATCGGGGTATCAAAAGAAGAGGCCGTATATATCGGAGATTCCAATGTGGATCTGTTAACGGCCGAGAATGCCGGGATGGACTGCATTGCGGTTTCCTGGGGATTCAGGGGGAGAGAGAAACTGACCGAATACGGTGCTAAAACAATTGTGGACCGGCCGGAGGAACTTTTGGTGTTATTAGTGTAGAAGGTTCTTTGATATGGCTTTGAATGAAACGCTGAATATTGCTGCTTCCGGAAAAAAGTAAGAAAAGAGTATTGACAAAAAATCATACCTTGTGTATGCTTTGTATTACAAGAGATAATACAAAGCATACAAACCTGTGCGCGCAAATATACATTTGCAAAGATAAGCGCCGTACAAATATGTGTCCGTACAACAGGGAGGTATTTTATGAATAAGAAAAAAGTAATCATCTACACAACGATAACGTTGATTTCGGCCTGGATCATCCAGTCCGTTGTCAGCGTTTATTTTATGCAGAATCAGACAACTGCAGGAAAGAGTGTATTCCAGATCGGACTTTCGGCCATGATGTTTGTTCCTGCCGTTGTGGCAATTATTGTAAACAAAGGATTCAAAGGATTCGGCTGGAAACCGAAATTCAAAGGATGCGGCTGGCTGATTCCCGTGTGCATGTTTGTACCCGGTATTATGGCAATCGCGGGCGCAGCGCTTTTCTTCGTTTTCTTTCCGAGGTTCCTCGATTTCGGCGGTTCCTACCTGATTGCCCAGGGAGAACAGATGGGTATGGATTATCAGGCAATGCTTGCACAGAAGGGGATGACGATGCAGACCTACAATATCATCTCCGTACTCAGTGCATTTTTATACGCCCCTCTCATTAACATGTTCGTTGCCCTCGGAGAGGAAGTTGGCTGGAGAGGCTTTCTTTATCCGGAACTGAATAAGAAATTTAACCGCCCTATTACATGGATCATCGGTGGTACCGTCTGGGCCGCATTTCACTTCCCGGCCATGGCCATAGCAGGCTACGAGTACGGATTTGATTATCCGGGATTTCCGTTCGTCGGATGGATTGTCTTTACCATATCCTGCATCGTTATGGGGGCCTTCGAAGAGATGGTATACAACAAAACGAAGTGCATCTGGTATCCCGCACTTTTGCACGGAGCCGTCAATGCAACATCATTTGTCCTGATGTTCTTAAACGCAAACGAGCCGGACTTAAACGAATACATGATTTTGGGACCTGCCTTTAACGGATTGATTTCCATGATTCCCATGGTGGCTTTGGCAGTGATTCTCGGTATCGCAGTAACTCGAAAAAAATAGTGGTCTAGAGGGTGGCCTGGGGGGTGGCCTGGGGGGACGGGGTTCCTGGGCCATAAAATGGACCAGGAACCCCGTCCCCCCAGACCACCCTGGTCCCAAAAGGAGAAGAAGGCATGATTATCAGGATTAACGAATATTCGGATGTTCCGATTTATCTTCAGATACGAAATCAGATTGTAATGGGTATTTCCTCGGGCGAACTGGCCGCAGGAGAACAGCTGCCTACGGTGCGTGCACTTTCCATGGAGATTGGCATCAACACCATGACGGTCAGCAAGGCATATCAGATTCTGAAGTCGGAGGGTTATATTTTAACCGACCGGAAGAACGGTGCGAGAGTGAGAACGGAAATCAGCCAGTCTAAAACGTTAAGCGCACAGAATAAGGACGAGTTAAAGAGAATTGTTTCCGAGGCGAAGATTGCGGGAATGAGCAAAGAGGATTTTCAGCGTTTGACGGAAGAAATGTGGGGTGAATGAGATGAGTGGATTTATGCCTGGTTTAATTATGTTTATCTGTATCGTTCCGACGATTCTGATTATGTATTTTCTGATGTATCCGCGCAATTGGAAAACAAAGAAACGTATTTACGGCGTAAACAATCGTGAGGAATTTCAAACCGGCGAAAGCGAAGCCTTCGTTGACGGCATCGTAAAATCACACAACAAATGGGCCGGCGTACTTATGGTGATTATTCTTGTGATTGCGACAGGACTGCTTTTCGTACCGTCATTAAATATTAAAATGCTGCTTTATTCGATTTTTATCTATGTGTCGCTGGTGGTGTTCAACCTTCCTTTTATGCTCGGCAACTCGGAACTTAAGAAGTACAAGAAGGTCCTCGGCATCGTACCGGAGAGAGTTCTTTATGCGGACTTAAAAACAGCAGGCGCGATACATTCCTTAAATCG
>DLBG01000097.1:0-31897 GCA_002494135.1 Lachnospiraceae bacterium UBA7027 | reverse complement strand
TGCTTTGCGATTTGCAAATCATCCCCGTGAACCTTGGTATGTTCGGAGGAAGCTTTGTGTGCACGGCAATTGTGTCCATCTTCGTATTGATGAATTTTATCATACTTCCGATTGCGTTTATGGTCGACAATTACCGTAACGAGGTAATCAGCGAAGACAGCGATATCAATACGAATTATAACCGTGCGAAAAAGCGCATCTTCTCAAACTACATGCTTACCGTAACCTGGATTGATAACGTAATGGCTCTTGCAGCGGTAATGATCTTCCTCTTCAGCCATATCGAAATTCTGACGGTGATTCTCACAGGCGTATATCTTCTGGCCATTATGGGAGCAACGGCTGTCTTTGCAAAAAACAGCATGGATCTGAACAAAAGATATCTTCATGATGAAGCAAAACTTGTGGAGGATGACGATGATTACTGGATTCTCGGTATGTTCTACTATAATCCGAAAGATAAGCGTCTCAATGTTGAAAAACGTGTCGGTGTCGGCGGTACCATAAACATAGCGCATCCTGCCGGTAAGTTCATTATGGGGCTCGTTGCCGCAATTATTGTTGCATCGATTCTTTCCCTGATCGCCGTAGGCATCATGGTGTCTACTCCGATTCAGGTCATCGACACAGGCGATACGATTGTCTGCCATCAGCTGTGGGACGAATATAAAATAAAAAAGAGCGAAGTCACCTCGGTTGAATTCGGGGATATCAAAGACCTTACCGCAATACGTACGGCAGGTACCGCAACGGAGAATCTTGCGAAAGGAACCTACGTTGTAAACGGACAGGGTAACTGCAAACTCTTTATGAATCCCCAGGTCGGCAAGTATATAAAGATTACCGCAGCCGGAAAGACCTATTACATCAGCGCCGGTACGCTTAAAGAAACCGAGGCACTCTACGAAGAACTGAAGTGAGAAATGACGGTTAAATAATAATATATAAAGCTGCAATTCATGTTATAATTATAATGACAGTCAGGCAAAACAGTTTAAACTTTGACAGCACCTGGGAGGTTACCGTATGAAGTTTAAATATTGCAGAATTCAGGGAAAAGAACTTGCTGCGAATACGAAAACCGGCAAGGGGATTTTCAGCATGTTAAATCAGATGATCACGGACGGTGTTATGGATGAAGAAGATGCCGGTCTTTTCCATGAGATTGACAGCTGGTTCAGCGAAGAACTACCGTGGCCGCCACAGTGCAAACGCCAGGAGAAGGTGGTCTGCTGGTTTAAAGTCGAGAACTCCGAAATGATGATGAAAATGATCAACCCGCTGATGTGGCTGCTTGAACGTTACAATCATCCCTACTATGTAATTTACACCAACCATCCCGGCGAGATCGTGTACGAAGACGAATACCAGATAGTCGTGAAGGTCGATGAAAATGTAGTCATCGAGGAACTGCAAAAAAGCTGGTCGCCGGAGTAGGCGCGGCGAGGAGAATTGCTTTGAGTAACAGCACACGTTGTTTTTACAGTGACAGTTTTCAGGGGTTTTTGAATGCGGAGGAGACGTCGGTGTTCGGGAACCTCTGTGACAGCTGCCACGGTGATATGCGTACAACCACCAGAGAATCCTGGATTGAAGAGATTTCCGTAATGCGGGATGTTTTATCGCGCCTTGACGAGAAAGATGGTCAGATTATTTTTGAATACGATATCCCCCGTCTGGGGAAGAGAATTGATGTCGTTCTGCTTTGCAGGGGCATCATTTTTTGTATAGAGTTCAAGACCGGTGAAAAGGACCGGAAAGAGGCGGATATCGATCAGGTTCTTGATTATGCGCTTGACTTAAATAACTTTCATAAGTTCAGCCAAAACAAGCTGATTATTCCGATTCTCGTACCGACCCGTTACAATGGCTGTTCTAAAATCATACAGCCTTCCGCATATGATGACAGAGTGATTAACCCTCTGGTATCCGGCAGCGAAGGCCTGTTTGGCCTGATTGAAAGAGTTCTGATTGATTTTCCGGATGAAGAACCGGTTAACAGCAATTGGATTATCAGTCCTTATGCACCGACACCGACAATTATAGAAGCTGCAAAGTCATTGTACGAAAATCATTCTGTCGAAAATATTACCCGGCATGAGGCGGATAAGGTTTCTACGGACAGAACGATTGCATATATTTTAAAAGTGATCAAAGAGAGTAAAGAACAAAACAAGAAAAGTATCTGCTTTGTGACCGGAGTTCCCGGAGCGGGCAAAACGCTTGTCGGTCTGGACGTTGCCGTCAAACAGACTTATCAGGGCGGAGATGAGCCGGTGAAGGATGAAGGGGCGGTTTATCTTTCCGGAAACGGCCCGCTTGTTGCGGTTCTGACGGAAGCTCTTGCACAGGATAATTACAAAAGATGCCGTGAAAGACACGAGGACAAAAAACTGACGGATTCGCGCCGTGAAGTCGGCAAATCCATTCAGATGATCCACAGATATCGTGACAATATGCTTCAGAAAATCAAGAATCCGGTCGAAAACGGAGTGCTTGAAATCGATCCCGAAAAGGCTGTAAAACAGTCGGGATCCGGTTTCGGTGAAGTAGAGCATGTGGCGATTTTTGATGAAGCACAGCGCTCCTGGACACATAAAAGACTTGCGGATTATTTAAAGCGCGGAGGAACTTACGGCAATAAACTGAAGGTTCCGAATTTTCCGGTTTCCGAAGCGGCCTTCTTAATCTGGTCACTGGATCAGCGGGAAGACTGGGCAACCATCGTTTGCCTCGTCGGAGGAGGACAGGAAATCAATACCGGCGAGGCAGGAATCTCCGAGTGGATTACTGCATTAAACGAGAAATTTCCGCATTGGGAGGTGCATATTTCACCGAAACTGACGGAAAGTGAATATGCCGAAGGCAGGGTGAACGAGCTTCTGAGGGATAATGCACATGTAACTTACTCGGAGGATTTGCACTTAAGCGTTTCCCTGCGCTCGTATCGCGCGGAGAAACTTTCTGCATTTGTTCATGCGCTTCTGACCTTTGATCCGAGGGCATCCGAATTATATGATGAGATTAAGGATCGGTATCCGATTGTTATTACCAGAGACATGGATGCAGCCCGCAAATGGATTCGTAAAAATGTGAGAGGCTCCGAAAGAACGGGAGTCCTCGTGACGAAGGAATCGGCAAGATTCAAGCCTTTGGCAATACATATTCTGCCGTCTGGAGATGAGTATGCCGTTCACTGGTTTCTGGAGGACAGAGTCGATACAAGATCGTCGAATTATCTTGAAGATGCGGCAACCGAAATCCAGGTGCAGGGACTTGAACTGGACTACACCTGCCTGCTTTGGGATGCGGATGTAAGATGCGAGAATAATGAGTGGAAATATTACCGGTTTAACGGGCAGACCAAATGGGTTGAGTTAAAAGACGATACGGAAACCAAACAGGAGCAGCGCAAATACATGCTGAATGCATACCGTGTGTTGCTGACAAGAGCGCGTGCCGGTATGGTAATCTGTGTGCCGGCGGGAAATCCGAATAAAACACCGAACGATTTTTGGGAGGACGAAACACGTCTGCCAGCATATTATGACGGAACATACGGTTATCTGAAGAGTATCGGAATCAAAGAGATCACGGAGTAGAACTTCTTCCATGGAACGAAAAACAGTCAAAGTAGTTGCGGCCATGATTTTTGCGACCGTAGTAAAAGACGGAAAAGAAGAACGGATTGTGTTCGCAACACAGCGTGGATACGGGGAATATAAGGACGGATGGGAGTTCCCGGGAGGCAAGGTGGAAGACGGCGAGACTCCGAAAGAGGCACTTGCGAGAGAAATCAAAGAAGAACTCGATACAACTATAGATGTAGGACAATACATAGGTACCATCGAGTATGACTATCCGGCATTTCATCTCTCCATGGACTGTTTTGCGGCTGAAATTGTGGAAGGCGATTTGGTGCTGAAAGAACATGAAGCGGCGAAGTGGCTTTCGAAAGAAACTCTTTATTCCGTCGACTGGTTACCGGCGGACGTAACGATACTGGAAGCGGTAGAAGAACTCTTATGAGTTGATTTACTTTTTCCTCATCTTGTGCCATTATTATAGCTGTGTGAAAAACAATAAATAACCTGAAGGGGGAATTTAAAATGAATTACAGATATCGTTGCAGCTGCGGAAACGTTTTTGACAACGCAGAAACGTCTGCCGTATGTCCGAAGTGCCAGAAAGAAAACAGCACGGACGGATGCGGAATCGTACAGCTTTATCGTTTGGGAAATTATGTCGGCTGTGCAGTCAAAATGGGTCTTTTTGTGGACGAGCAACCGTACGGAGCCATTGCAAACAAGGGAAACATCAAGCTTGTAATTCCTTACGGTGAACATCAGCTTGAGGCAACGCTCAGACGTACCAAAACCCTCAAAAAGCCTGTTGTCAATCTTACTCCGGAACAGCCGGAGGCGTATTATAAGATCGCTATGGATATCTTTGGAACCGAGATTGCTTTAAAAGAGGCAGAGAAGGATAGCATGCCGGATAAATAATAATTCGTAAGGTGAGGAACAGACAGGATTTCACTTCTCATGTCGATAGAGGATTTTGAGGAGTTCTGCAAGACGAGATGAAAGAAAAGAAAAATATCACAGGAATGATTTACAGATGGATTTTGGCATACGGAATCCCTCTGTTTGCGTTAGCGGTCGTGGCATTGAATGTGTCACTCATCTTTGACAACGTGGTCTGGGGTGATGAGGCGTTCTCCGGTAATATTATCCGCGGAACCGGATTCGCGGGCATTTACGAGAGGGTTTATTACTGGGAGAATCACCCGCCGCTTTATTATTTTTATTTAAAAGTCTGGACTATGATTCTGGGCGATCATACCTGGGTATTGCATCTTGCAAGCGTTGTGCCGTTTGCGGGCGGAATCCTGATGGCGGTAACCTTTATCCGGAAACGTCTGGGGGCTATCCCGACTGTGTTTTATATATTGATTACGGGACTTTCCGCGACCTGTGCCGAGTATAACCAGGAAATCCGTATGTATGAGCTGTGTTTTCTTTTCATGCTGCTGGCTGCATGGTTTTCGTGGAAGTTGTGCGAGAGTGCGGAAATGCCTTTGAAAAAGACGATTCCCCTGTGGGGAGGTCTTGTTCTCGCGGGCGTGGCTGCTGCATATACACATTATTACGGGCTGGTAAGTTCGGGACTTCTTTTGTTTGTGACAGGAGTTGTCTACTTCGTCAGAAGAAGGGGGAAAAGCTGGCTGTGCGGACTGCTTTCGATTATCGCATATCTGGTGCTTTACGCACCGTGGCTGTCGGTACTTTTTCGGCAGATTACGTATGTGAAGGGCTCATGGTGGATGGATGCACCGGACGGCCCGATGCAGTTGGTTGACTTTGTTTTCGGCGGTGGAAAGTTAAAATACATTTTCCTGGCCTTTGTGATTGCGGTCACTGTTTTTGCGGTGGTTGCAGAGGTGCTTGATGGCAGGAAAAAGGGTCTTTCGACAGAACTTCAGGCGATGCTGATATACTGGCTTGCTATTGCACTGACCGTAACGTTCGCATATGTCGCGAGCGCGGTTTTTAAGCCGATTCTGGTAGCAAGATACATGCATCCGATTATCCCGCTGATGCTCTTTGCCGTGATGGCGGCTGTTAAGAGAATTATCCGGTGGGGAGCGGAAACTTCTCCGGATGCCGGTAAGGGAACTCTAAACGAAGAGCTCGAAGCGGTAAAATGCAGGAGAGGCCGAATTGTAATCATTGCGCTTGTTTTGGCATGGTGCATTATGCTTGTGCCGGCGTTATTTGATTTTAAGTACTATCGGAGTATCTCCAAAAGCGAAAATCTATACACTGCCCAGACGCTGGAACTTGTCGGAACACCCGGCGAAAACACGGTTTTCACGTCACTTGGTGTTCAGCATCTGGCCTGGACGGTATTGCAATATTACTACCCGGACAACGAAGTTTATAATCTGGATCCGACGCAATTGGAAGACGAGCCGGATGAAATCTGGGCGTTCATGGGGTATGAAATGAATTCCGAGAGCCTTGGAATTATGACAGACCGTGGCTATAAATGGGAGTACTGGCCCGGCGCAAACATCGCAAAGTATCCCTGCCGGTTGTACCATTTTACGAAAACGGAAGAACAGAAGTGAATTCAAACGGAGCAACCCATGAGTTCAAAGATCGACAACCAAAAGCCATCTTCACAGCTTACCACGCTGTGCTATATTGAGCAGGACGGCAATTATCTGATGATGCATCGCGTAAAGAAGAAAAACGACATCAACAAGGACAAGTGGATTGGTGTCGGCGGGCATTTTGAGTACGGCGAAACTCCCGAGGAATGTCTTTTGCGGGAGGTAAAAGAGGAGACCGGCCTGACGCTTTTAAACTACAGGATGCGCGGAATTGTCACTTTTATTTACGGCGAAGATGTAGTAGAATACATGCATCTGTTTACGGCGGACAGTTTTGAGGGCGAACTGACGGATTGCGATGAGGGCGAACTCGTCTGGATCCCGAAGGAAGAGGTTATGAATCTTCCCGTCTGGGAGGGGGATAAGGTTTTTTTCAAACTTTTAAACGAGCGTGACGACTTCTTTTTGCTGAAACTGCGCTATAATCGGGACGATGTGCTGGAAGAAGTTGCAGTTCACTAAATAATGCAGGATTAGTCTATCGGTAGGGCGCCAGCTTCCCAAGCTGGATAGGCGGGTTCGACTCCCGTATCCTGCTTTTTAAAAAATGTGATGAACATGTTTCATCACATTTTTTTTGTTGGACACAACCGGTTTTTTCGAACATTTGGTCTGATGATTTGTTGGACATGTGGATTGATTGCAAAAACAGGCCCGTAAGTGATTGCTCACTCATCCCGAAAAACGCGGTTTTCCTTGCAAAATCGAGCTTTTTATGATATGATTAAACACGTCAAAGTATGCCTTAATGGCGGATACGGGAGAGCATGGAGGGAATGCTTATGAATACGAGTATTCATTGGGGGAACCGTAGCCACATTGGCAAGGAATCGTACTTAAAAAACACAATAAAAGAATCCAATCAGAAAGGCTTCACCCTGGTGGAGCTTATTGTCGTGCTTGTAATTATTGCAATTCTTGCTGGGATTGCCGTTCCGGTAACGCTTGGGTTTATTGATAAAGCAAATGATAAGAAAATCATAAAAAATGCCGAGGTTTCCATGACGGCGACGCAGACCGTGCTTAATCAGGCCTATAACGAAGGCGTGGGCAGACTGGCTCTGACCAAGAGAGCAGCAGCTTACGATATGGCCGCAAAAGCGTCCAACGAGGGCGAGTTTGACAATACCGAGTTTTCCGTTTGGACGTCGAAAAGGCTGGATGACGGCACTACAAAAGCCACGGAGGAATTCTCCGCAGCATTTTTGATTAAATACGCGCTCTTTAAAACGGCCGACGGAAGATTTGCATTTTACGACGGTGACGCAAACGAGTGGAAGGTTTTTGATGACGATACAAAGCTGAAAGCAAATGCGGTTTTTGCCTCCCTGAAAGATGAAGACAAGATTCCCGTCTGGCCGGCAAGCGAGAGGGATCATGCTTATGATCCTAAATATGACCTCGACGGTCAGGATGACGGATGGATTACCGATGAAGATATTTATACTTTCTCGGACAATATAACCATCATTTTAATGGCAAAAACCGAACAGAAGGGAGATAATGTCGAATTCCCTGATATCAATTGGTTCCCGTATGATGCAAAATCTGTTTTTGCAACGGAACTGGCAAAATGCAATCCCCAGTATAGCCGCTATTACGACAGCGACACCATTAAATGGGAGTTTACGGATGATTCGGGAACGCAACTTTTGAAGGCAGAAGACGTAGACAGTTACCTGAAACCACTCCTGGAACAGCTTGTAGAGAAAGGCGCTCCGGTTGTTTTGACCGCAAACATGGATCATAAAACACTTTCGGTTCCGATTTCGTTTTCGGCATATTCGGATGCCCTGACGGTTAATGTTTCCGGAGATTCTCTGACATATGAATATGATCTCGTGACGGACGAAACGGTTGTTCCGGATTGGTCGGTTTCCGTTACATCGGGTAAGGCGGGCGACGAGAATCGTGAATCCAAGATTGCCACTTTCGACGGAAACTGGTTTATCAACGAATCCAACGAGGACGGCACATATTCGTTTGCGAAGAACGGAGACAACTATGTAAAAGTTGCTCAGGATAAATTAAAAACTTACGTGGAAAGCTACGCAGGAACCTGTATCGAGCATTATCTCAATACCGGCGAGAATCCCGAGCCTCTTCAATTCGTTGCACCTGCAGATATACACAAAACTGTTTATATGTGGGCTATCGAGCCCGGAACGGAAGGTTCCGTCAACGTCACAAACAGCAAGGAAGTAAAATTCAACAAGCAGGAGAAATTCACCTACAGCCTTACTTTTTCCCGTCATGAAGTCGAGAATACCTTTGTAAAGGATGAAAGCGGGAAAAATGTTTATCAGTATGTGAAAAACGGAAACGCGGAAACAATTCAGTTCGTCGGAGATTACAGCGGATATAATGCAGGCAATGACCTTTTGAAGAATAAATCCGATTTCTCAACGATAGATCCGAAGAATGAAGCAGGAACGACAAAGCCGAAAACAAAACAACAGTTCAAATACTGGTATGGTTATGCCTGTGATAAAGACGGAAACAATATCGAGTTAAACAAAGCCCTGTTTGATCGTACAAGAGCCGATATTTCAAAGACGGTTTTGACGAAACTTTATGCAAAGAGCAATGAAGATACTTACGGGGAATTTGTCGGGATCGATGTTTCCGACATGAACTGCCTGCTTCTTCATAATGCGAAACAGATTGAATATACCGGTCAGCAGGATTATTCCATTCTGATTAACGAGTGGAAAGCGCTTGTGGGCAATGACTTTTCCAAGGTTAAAAGTGTTACCTGGGTGAGCAAAGAGAGCAAGCCGGGTTACGATACCTGCTATAAAGAAAGATGCATTTCCACAACAAAGCTCAAAGTATTGGAGAACGGGAAATACGATCTGGACGGTGAAAGGGAATACATCGATCCGGAGTACCCCTGCTATATTGTTGCATACAGCGTTCCGAATGGTGAAGGGTATGACATCCGTATTTTCACGGAAGATGATACGGATATGAAGGCCTTGAACAGTCTTCAGGGACTTTTTGCGGACTTTAGCCAAATGACGACCAATACATTTGTGGAACATACCGATATGTCGGAAGTTGTCAGAACAAAGGAAATGTTCAAGAATTGTCCGGCACTGGAATCTCTTAATCTGTATCGTTTTGAGCATGTCAGCACATCTGACTCGACGGAAATGTTTAAAGATTGCAAGATTTGTGAATTCACCAATCTTGAATGTTTTGATACGTCTCAGATTATATACTTAAGGAGTATGTTCGACGGATGCGAGGCATTCCCTGAAAACTATACATTGGATATAAGCAGTGCAAAGATTATGGACTGCGCTTTCCGAAACTGCAATAGCCTAGAAAAAGTCACGCTTGTAGTTACAAAGGATACAGGGAATCATCTGGGCGAAAAAAATAATACCAACGTAACCGGAACAAACAGCATTAAGGATATATTTACCGGTTGCGAAAACCTGACTGAGATTACCATGGATGGAGTTAAAACAAACTCCATTAATTCCCTGAGCAATTTCTTCCTCCCTGTGAAAAACAATCTGCAAAAGATTAACCTTAATGGTTGTGAATTTGGGGGAATAACGAATGCCCAAAAACTATTTGAAAATTACGATGCGTTGACGGAAGTGAAATTTAAAAATACTTCAATGTCAAAGCTTACAGATATGAACAACTTCTTTAACGGTTGTGACAATCTTGAAGTTGTTCAGATAACTGGTGTTGAAGGAGAGAACTTATTCGGAGCCGATTTGAATACGAGCTACATGTTTAGAGGCTGCTCTAATCTTACGAGTGATGGTTTGGACCTGAGCGGACTTAAAACCGTCACAAAGGCAAATAACATGTTCCAAAACTGCAAGGAATTGACTTCTGTACCTGAAACGCTGAAAACGGAAATAATCGGTGACATGAGCTATATGTTCTATGGCTGCAGTGCATTGGAATCCGATGAAGAAGGACTGACAATACGAATCGACAGTTCGAAAAATATTAATAATATGTTCCAGGGCTGCTCCGGGCTTACCAAAGTGATATTGGACGGCGGAGAAGGAAAAGCCCCTGAGTTACAGGCCTTGGCAGACATTTTTAAGGATTGCACGAGCCTTGAGGATTTAACCGTCAAAAACATAGAACAAACCGGCAATAAACTTACGAGTATAACTTCGTTTATAAGTGGCGCAAAAACCGGACTTAAACATGTTACATTTGAATCTTTAACACTTCCGGGTGTTACTTCAACGAAAGAAGCCTTCAAAGATTGCACTAAACTTGAGACAGCAAACGTTGAGCTGAACGGTAATCATGTAACGTCAGCGTCGGGAATGTTTAACGGTTGCTCAAATCTTAGTGATGTTACGCTGATTGGATTTGAAGCTGTTACCAATATGAGTTACATGTTCCAAAACTGTGCATCTCTGTCCTCCGTACCCGGTGGTCTAGAACCGGAAAATGCTACGGACTTAAGTTATATGTTTAAGGGCTGCAGCGAGCTGAAAGCCGACGAAGGTCTGACGGTAAGAATCGATAGTGCCGTATCCATTAATAATATGTTCCAGGGATGCTCAAAACTTACCAAAGTGGTTTTGGACGGCAATGAAGGAAAGGCCTCCGAATTAAAGAATGTGAGAGACATTTTTAAAGAATGCACGGGACTTACGGATTTAACTGTCAAGAATATTGAGCAAACCAGCAATAATCTTACGGATATATCATTATTTGTAAGCGGCGCAAAGACCTCGCTTAAGAATGTCACATTTGAATCCTTAACACTTCCCGGTGTTATAACTACAAAAGAATTATTCAATGAATTTGCTGCGCTTGAAACGGCGACGATAGACATGGACGTGCAAAACGTGACGTCAACTCTGGGAATGTTTAACGGATGTACTAATCTTACATCGGTTGACATCAGTAAGTTTAATGCTCCGAACAATACAAATACGAGCAAAATGTTCCAGAACTGTACCAAACTGAAAAACTCCGACATCATCTTAAAAAACGGCATTATCTTAAAAAACGGCGATAGTCAGTTTGATGTAAGTTCGGTTACTGATATGAACTATATGTTTGCGGGCTGCACCAGTTTGACGGATCTGGTAGAACCCCAGCTGCTGCAGGCAAAGAACATGACGTATATGTATACAGGGTGCAGCGGACTGGAAAAAGTCGAGTTTGAAATTTCGGAAAAAACAGAAAGTATTAGCGGCCTCTTTAGTGAGTGTACAAATTTGCACGAAGCAACATTAAAAGGTAAATGGACAAGTGCAAGCGCCCCGGTTTCCGGATCGGATGAAAACTGTATATTAAATAACGCCGGAACGGAAAAAGTTTTTCTGAATGCATCGATTAAGACATTAGCATTTGAAAATATTTACTTTAGCGAAATCTCTAACCCGGATGCAAAAGATAATGCTTCCGGCGGACTGTATACCATTATTTATGACACAAAAGGGAAACTTGAAAAAGTGACGTTCGAGCATGTATCGGCACCTAAGATTTATTCTACATTTGCGTTATTTATGGATGCAAAGAATTTAAAATATGTTGATTTGTCAGGCCTTAAACTGGAGAACAACAGATGGACCAGAAGAATGTTCCGAAATTGTTCGTCTCTTACAGGTAAAAACGACGAAGAAAACTGTTTGAATCTGGAAGGCTTTGTTACAAGTAACGTAAAGAATATGACTACTATGTTTGAGTTATGTACGAGTCTTGAAAAATTTGATGTATCGGATATTCAGCCTGCAACAAATGCCGACATTTCTTGGATGTTCAAGAGTTGCGAAAATCTTGAAACTGTTTACCTGAGATTCAATGCTAACGGCGGCACAACGAAAGAAATGTTTTACGGTGACAAAGAATTGGTAAAGATATACGCTTCGGAAAACTTTAAGGTAAACAACAATAATAATAACGCCGATATGTTTAAAGACTGTACAAAGATAGTAGGCGGTGCAGGTACTACGTTCCAGGGAGCAAGTCCTTTGTATGCACGTATTGACAATCCCGGAAATAACAAGCCCGGATATTTTAGAGCACTACCTTGATTTGAGATACGGAAGGAAAAGCGAAAGGATTCATTATCGTGGAAAACAGGAATATTCAGCGAAAAGTGAATAGCAATGCCGGCTTCACATTAGTGGAGCTTATTGTCGTGCTTGTTCTTATGATGATTCTGCTTTCACTTGTGATTTTCGGCGGACTTTCCTGGCAGGACTGGACCAGATTCAAACATGAAAATACGGTTGCGGAAGATATCTTCTATGCTGCCCAGAATCAGATTACCGAATGGGATGCAGGCAATGCATTGGAAAGAAAAATGAGCTCGTTAAAGGGAACGACCGGATTTACGGGCGCCAATCCTTACGTGCTTGCATATTCCAGACTGGAAAACGGTGTAATGGTAAATCATCCCGGGGATGTGGGAAACATCATAAAGAATGATGGTACCAAATACAGTTGGGATTCTATTTGGACGCCAATCAGCGAGACATCCGGAACAATCAACGGTCAGTCAAATAAAAATACGGGAACGGAAGAACGTACCCTTCTTCGCATTAAAGCGAAACAGGGACAATATGACGAATACCTGAAATACAAATCCGGAGATACCTCGGTCAGCCTCAGTGCCGGTACCATCCTGTTGTTTGACATGGTTTCCCAGTATATAGCCGATACATCTGTTTTGAACGGTTCCATCGTAATTGAATTTTCTCCGGAAGCGGCGCAGGTATTTTCTGTCAGCTACAGTGACCGTGCCTCCGAGTTTTATTATGACAGCGAATCGGATACGGGTATAGATCTTGCCAAAGCGACCAGCGTTATGGATCGAAGCGAATCCGCCCGACGCGATCTGATGTATGGTTATTACAGCGTGGAAAGCCTTGCCGAAAGGATTCGCGGGAAAGCGGAAGAGAATATAAATCTGATTTTAGAAATAAGAAATAATGAACTGCTTGAGTTCGTCATTCACAACAGGGGTGATGAACTGAAAGCAAATGATATGTTGCAGTTTACGGTTTTTGACGGAGATGATGCTTCCAATACGGAAGATGAAGCCATGAAATTCTCCATTCGCTATGGAGACATTCAAAACGTTGGTTTTGAAAATGCCTGCATAGGAGCAGCAACAGCAAAGGTTAAGTTCACGAAAGGCAAGTTTGCGGATGTTCCGGAAGATGTCTGTGAATTCCGTTTCCCTGTATGGAAAGAGAAAGATAATCTTAACAGAGACGTCATTCATATTGTTTTGGATGCTGCGGATGTGCAGGCCGGATCTTCTTCCTATGCAGATTTGCGGAATGCATTGATTTCGGATACTACAAGCAAACTTCCGGATTTTTGCAATACGTTTAGTTTTTATCGTTTCGGACTTGCGGATGATGTAAAAAACATTCATGCATCTCTTTCGTTGAATGGATCAAATACTACGCCCAGCAAGAGAGATATGGGCAGTATCGGAGAAAGCTATCCCGACGGATTCCTTGCTCATACGGAAGATGCAGATTCCATAGCTTTGAACAAAGTGATTGGAGAGAGTGTTGCATTTGCTTCTTCGAAAGCAGAATCCGGAAAGATGACGTATGGAATTACAAACGGTCGCCATTTATATAATGTTCGTTATGAGACGGAGTTTAAGAAGCAGAATTCCCCGAATAATACATTTAAATTGCTGGCAAACATTAACTGGAATGAATTTGTTGGAAAAGAGGGTTCCGACCGCAGAAATTATTTTCTGAACTCCTACAATAAGGTAAACAGCGTGCCGGTTGATAAGCAGAAACCGGCCGGAATCGACTATGACGGCAGCAGTCCCGTAACAAACAACGCAGGAACCGGAGATTTGGAAACAAAAGATATGCCGTTTCCGAGCTTCCGTTTCCTTGGAAAGGGAGATACTTTTACTCAGGAGAATCCTTATGATGAAAAGAATCCGGGTTCATCTTTTGTAATCAGTAACCTCAAGATTTCGTTTACAGCCAATGTTGTTTACGGAGTATATGACGATGTGTTTAAGGCTGCAGAAGGCGGAATTTACGATGGAGAAGATGAGCTGTACAAAGACACAACGGCATATGATGAAAGAAAGGATTTTTGGAACAACAACAGTAAGTTTAAGGAACTTACCGGACTTAAGTTTACGGATGTAGCAAAGATAAAAAGCCATGTCGACAGTTCGAGATCCAATCTTGCAACCGGCGGTGCAATGCCACTTGGCTTATTCAACGAGAACTTCGGAACAATTGAAAACATCACATTGGATAAACATACCGTAACGGGTATGCAGACCATTGGCTCGGCTCATGACATTATCTATACCTGTGTGGTAGGCGGTTTTATCGGAAACAATTACAAATCCGTCTCGGACCTGACATTGCTGGCAGGAGATAAAAATACTCCTTCGTATGTAAACGGAAGAAAGGATGTCGGAGGTATCATAGGCCGTCAGTCCTTTGCCATAGCCGGAGAACAGGACATAGAGATTAAGAATATGAAAAACTACGCCCAAATTACCGGTATGGAAAATGTCGGTGGTATTGTCGGAAGAGCATATGTTAATTATGTCGGAAAAAAAGATAAAAACAAATATTATGACAGAAACAGAAAGTCGATTACGGAAGAAAAGACGATTGAGCGCTATGCCATGTACCACGACGGATATTTTATCTCGGATACGGGAATGACAATCAGCGGAGAAAGCGTTGACAGAGCAGACAGTGTGGTAATAAAAGACTGCTCAAACAGAGGTATTGTTTCCGGTGATCCGATTTTCAACGGAACAAATACAATTGATTTGTATAGCGGTTCATATAACGCAAACGCTTCAAATGTCCACTGTTCAAATATCGGCGGAATAGCCGGAATCGTGATGGATGGATTAATCATTGATGATCCGGATAATGTGAATAACGGTTCCGCTGTTAAAGATAAAAAGTATAATCCGGTTCAATACTATACTTTTGTTACTACCATCGCTGAAAACGGAAAGGCCAGAATAGAAGACTGTGACAGCCGTTTCCAATATAAAGACAATAACGGAAACGCGGTGAATATCAAGGATGCAGGGCTTCCGTATTATTCACGTGATTATTATGTAGGCGGAATTGTCGGATATGCACGTCTGGCGCATCTGAAAGGATGCTATGTCAAGCCGGATGACATTAATGACGTTAATTCGAAATATTTTGTTCTCGGAGCAAATTATGTAGGCGGTATTACAGGTTGTTCCGATGTTTCCAAATACAGCGCAGGTAAAACAGCTGCACCGAAATTTGCTGAGACGAACAACAGAATATATAAGGCCATAAATTATAATACAGTTATCGGTAAAAAGTTTGTCGGCGGAATCACCGGAGCCTTCGGAATTGGAAAAACGGACCAGAAAAACCTTTCGTTCAGAGATCCTGCAGCGAATGACGGAAGTGCGCCTTCCGATCTACAAGGCAAGAGCGGCAAGGAAACGATTGCAGAAGGTTTGTTAAATACCGCTGTTGTTCTGACATTTGCGAAAGGAAACGGCGGCCCTGAGTTCGGAATTACCGACAGCGGCAATTCTACAGGTGCTTGCGGAGGAATTGCCGGGGTACTCAGACATTCCGTATTTAACTGTGACAGTATTCAGAGTCCGGCCACACAGAATTATTATAAGCAGCTTATAGGAGCGGATCAGCAGGGCAATCTTCCGGCTCCGGGGACTTCCGTATTCGGTGGAAACTGTGTGGGCGGTATTGTCGGCTATCAGGATGTTCACGGTCATATGAATTCGGGCGGAGCAGGCATCAATAATCCGTCTTCTTCCGTCAAGGCTATCGTATACGGTCAGAATCAGGTTGGCGGATGCGTCGGCTATGTTAATGATGATGCAATAGCTTCTCAATACAGACTGCGGGAAGGCACTTATATTAAAGGAAATGATTTCGTAGGTGGAATCTGCGGCCACGATAATGGCAGAACAATTGGCTTTTTCAATACCAATATGACCATAGATGTTAGATATACGGTTGAAGGCCGATATGGTGTTGGCGGAGTTTTGGGAAGAATTCAGACGGCGAATAATGATTCCTGGCAAAAGACATTAATCATTGGAAAAGCAACTGTTCAGAATGACAATGAAAAGATTGTGGTTACCGGTGAAGCATTTGTTGGCGGACTAGCAGGAATTGTTGATGGTTTGCCGATAAAACAAAGCAATAATATGTCCTGCCAAATTCGGAATACGATTGTATCAGCCAAGTATTTTGCTGGTGGCGTGGCAGGTGCGATTACGAATAAAGACGCATTTGATTACCTGCTCAGCAAAGCATATTGCGAACAATCTGTTCAGGTAGCAACAGAAATGTTTGCCGGCGGTTACGCAGGCCTTTACACCAGCAGCGGTAAACCCGGAAATGAGCTGATTGCGTTGGCAGGTGAGTATCTCACAGGCAAGACCCATAAAGAAATCGTGAATGGTCTTGGTGATGCGGGAACAAATATTAACGGCAATCCTTTCGGAAATGCAAACGGCAATACCACGACTATCACATTTGATAATGCCAAAAGCAATAATAGGGCAGCAGTCTACGCCAGATTGTATGCAGGCGGTCTGCTGGGTTATGTTCCCGGTAATGTAAAACTTACGATTGAAGATTACATCAATCAGTGTAATGTTGAGGCTGCCGAATCGGTAGATGATGTTTTTGAAAGTTACGATAAGACGGTTAAATTCTCGTACCTCGGAGCTGTTACAGGACGTGTGGCTGAGAATATGGCATTGGTAAACTGCAAAAATAATGCATCGGTTTACTCGTCGAGTGCAGATTATATCGGTTATCTGGCAGAAGTGAATGTAGGACTCATTCGCGGTTCTAAGAGAGACGGATACGAAAGTGATGAATCTAGGATTATATATATTGCAAATATGAAATCTTATGATTCCGGAGCCAGAGGCGCAGGCGGATTTGTAGGTATAAACGGAACAAGCAGAGGAAAAGGCATTATTCAGTTCTGCAGAAATGATTTTGATCTTTCCGGAAGCACAAATGTTGCGGGTATTGCAGCATTGATCGGAGGAGAGTCCGAAATTCTTTATTGCAAGAATATGAAAGCCATTACTGCAACTGAAAGTGACGGTGCTGCAGGAGGAATTGCCGGTTCGGTTATGGCAGGTATTCCTTCTGACGGAGACAAATCAAAGAAGAACAAGATTGTGTTTACGGGCTGTATCAATCTCGGAGCAGTGAATGCAACTACGGCCGCCGGAATTGCAGCCAATACCAACGGACTCGGATATTTCAGCTATTGCAGAAATTACGGACCGGTTTCAGGATATGCGATTACTGCAGTGAAGGCTGCAACCGTCATCGCAAACCTTGAGGCGGGAGGCCTTTATGCCGATGCTTCGAGCCCTGCAGGATATCCGATTGCTCCCATTAATACCGAAGACGGTTCCGTATTCGAAAGAAACTTCTACATAAACGGCTATGAATATGTTGCACCGAATAACGGTAACGGATCCAATAATGAATCCGGAGAAGGTGCGCAGGGCGGTGATAACCCGCCAACGGATTCCGGAAAAGGTACAGATAAAGGAACCGACAAAGGAACCGACAAAGAAACTGTTGAAAAGACAGAAAAAGGAACCGAATCCGACCCAGATACTCCGGAGGGAACGGAAGGCAAGTCCGAAGAAGACTCTGAGAAAGAGAAAACCGAGATAGACGATTCCGAACCTTCTGCAATGAAAAAAGGTCCCGGCGAGCCGGACGAAGGAGAAGGGGAGCCTGCAGCTTCAACGGATTATTGGCCGAAACAGTTAATGATTCAGGGAGTGTCGGCGGATTACAATGAATTTTGGCTGGTATGGACCAGAAACGGTTCTGTTTTTATTCCGGAAACGAAGATTGTATTCGAAATCAATCCGACAGATATTACTAATACCGAAAACGGTAAAAAGAAAACACCGGAGCAGGTCTATGATGCCATTGATGCAATGATGCTTTCATTTTTAAGAAATACCGATGCATATCCGAACAGTGATTTTGTTGATGAGGAATAACAATAGGATGAATTGAGCAAAACAAAGCAAATGGAAAACAAAGCAAAAATTAAAACAAAACAGGGATTAAATAACCGGGGAACCGCAATGATGGTGGCAGTAGTCATCATTGCGATTCTTATGGTGTTCACGTTCGCTTTGCTTTTGGTCAGCTACACGCTCTTTGCGTCACAGAATAAGAAGGTCGCAAGCCGGCGAAATGCCGAAGCCGCGAATACACTTGGACTTGCCATTACGGAAGAACTTACGGATCAGGCTGCGGATGAAAAAAGTGATTTATGGAGATATCTCAGGTGTAATATCGGACAGGAGGATACCTGGCCATATTATCTGGAGGGAAGTAACCCGGATGATCCTCATGGCGAGAATAATGCATTTCGTTATTTTAACATGGATATCAATCATATAAGTGCTTATGATGACTACTTTGGAGAAGCCGGCGAGATCGACGGATTCCCGGGTGAAGTCCAGCTGTGCATTTATTGGATGCCTCCAGAAAATGCGGACCCCGATACTTATACGTATGGCCACAGCGGAATACGCCTGTTTATTGAAGTCAGCTGTAATACGGCAAGCCAGAGTTATGTTACGACGAACGAATACAAGTTAACGGTATCCGCTTTTGATGACAGTTCAAGCCGGGATAAGAAAATGCAAAAAGCATTAAAGAATATTGCTGATAAAAAGGTATACAATCCGGCACTCGTAGCACTTACAGACATTAAGCAGGAAGAAAAGTGGAAGTGGACATTTGTATCCAGACAGTGATGCAGAACGAAAAAAAGCATATGAGCGATAATCAAATCAGACAAAACAAAAACATACTTCTTTCCAACAGGGGAACTACCATGCTTGAAACCCTGGTTGCTTTTGTTGTGCTTATGATTATTCTCGGAATTTTATATAACATTATTGCATTCTGCTCGGAAATGAGAATGAGCTCGGCAGATACATCAAGAGCGCTTCAGGCGTTTAATGCGGAGATTTACAGCAATAATGCGGATTCTTCCGAGAAACTGACTGTGCAGGATTGCAAGACGGACAAAAATAAACCCCTGTTCTTTCTGGAACTGAATACGGACAAGACATCAGCGGGGAATCTTGGAAGCGCGAATGTTGCTGACTGCAAAGAAAAATTATCCATGTATCATATTGAAGCAAAAACCTATGCATATAAAAAAGAACCGACTGACAGTGACAATATCGCAATTCCGAAGGCGATAGAGTTTCGTTATAAAGAGTAGCGTTTGTGTACGGGATACCGGAGACATATGAAGAAAGCAAATCATGAAAAACGAATAGAGAAGCACCTGACCGGGAATGCGGGTACGACATTGATTGAAATGATTGTCTGCTTTGCACTTCTGGCAATTTTCGTGACTGCGGCAGCTTCCATTATCGCCTCCACGACGAATCTGTATTATCAGGTGAAGGGTGAGACATATTCCGGTCAGGTTTCGGATATTCTTATGGAGAAAATCTCATCCACAATAGAGGGTGCAAAGTGCGGCAGTGATTATTCACAGACTCCGGTGATTTCTTCGGACGGAAAATATATTGAACTCTACGACCGGTATGATACCCACTTGAATATGGGAGCCCAGAACGGAGAGTTTTTAATTCAGTATTATGCAAAGAACAGTTCAAATGCCGGAGAAGCAAGATATGCCACTATCTGGAGATTTGATAAGAAACTATATTTTACATACGAAATTGAGGAACTGTATTTTCTGGATGTAAACCGGATCAGCTCCACAAACAGTGCGTTGCTTGAAAAATACGGTGTGGATTATCAGAATGTATCCTATCCCAACAATGTGGTTTTGGTTCTGATGACTTTAAAATCTGATAAATACGGCACCTATCGCACGGTACGTCCGGTGAAGATGTACAATGTTCCGACGGATTATGCATGGCCCGTTAATTAAGCGGAGAGAGTAAGACAGGTAAGACAATACTGTAAATTTGAGAGGTTCATATGGCTGACAAACCCGGAATCAAATTTAATATTGCGAACATCGCCCGCATTATTTTAATTATTGCCGGTGTAATGATTATAGGACTGAGTGTGTTTTTCTTCTTTAAGGTACGGACCGAATCAAAGGCCGCTTTAAGAGAAGCAAAGAACATTCGTATGGCGCTGCGTATGGCGGATATTGAATTTTATGCTCAGGAAAAGTGCGTGTTTAATCCGAATAATTATGACGGTCTGGAAGCGGGAGCCAAAGAAAAGGTAGAACAGATTGTACAGCCGCAGGGCACCTACAGAATCACTTCCTACAGCACGCGCTATCATGAGATTACAGGCATGACGTACCGCGTTGGCAACTATAACGTTATTTTTACAAAGGAAGGCGAGAGCATTCGCTGGGATGTGACATACCTTATGCAGGTTTATCATTTTGATGAAGAAGATACAAAGATTGTAAAGAAATAAAAGGGGAATTTACAAATGGCAACAACCTATCGTTACAGAGCCCAGAACGAGAATGGTAAAATCATCTCCGGGCAGATGAAGGCAAATGACGAGTCCGAACTTCATGCAAAACTGAAAGCGGACAAGATGCTTTTAATCGAAGCCAAGGAATCCAAAAAGGGCAAGGTATCCTTTAAAAAACTGAAATATGATCGTGTCGGAGATTTTTCCAGAAATCTGGGAGAGTTATTGAACGCGGGTGTTACGCTGGTGCGCGCACTCGGCATTATCTCCGAAGACGAATCCATTAAACCTTCGGAACGTAAAATCTACGCTGAAGTTCTTCGCATGGTACGTTCCGGTATCCCCCTTTCCGAAGCACTGGAAGAGCAGGGGAATACTTTTCCGGCCTTATTCGTTAACATGATTCGAAGCGCAGAATCCGGCGGTAACATGGACTCAACCTGTAAAAACATGGCTGAGTATTATACGAAGGAGTATCGCCTTCAGAAGAAGATTAATTCTTCCATGACATATCCGAAGATCCTTTCGGTACTGATTGTTGTCGTGGTAATTGTCATTATGGGATTCGTACTCCCGCAGTTCGACTCGCTGTTCTCGCAGATGGAGACACTTCCTCTTGCTACGAGAATTCTGATGGCAATCAGCGATTTTGTGGCACATCGGTGGTATATTTTAATCTTCGGAGCAATTATTTTGTTTATGGCTTATAAGATACTGATGGCTATTCCGGCAGTGAAACTTCTTGTGGACCGGATTGAAATTCATCTTCCGAAAATCGGGAAGCTCCGTAAAGTCATTTATACCGCCCGTTTTGCAAGAACACTTGCAAGTATGTATTCCGCGGGTATTCCGATTGTAACCTGTATCCAGATTGCAAAAACGACCATTGGCAATACCTATATAGAGAAACAGTTTGATACGATGATAGCGGACATCCGTTCCGGTAAACCGCTTTCGGAAGGAATCGGAGATATCGACGGATTTGTAAAGAAACTGCAGTCATCCGTTGCCGTCGGTGAAGAGACCGGTTCGCTGGACAGTATGCTTGTATCCATCGCGGACCAGATGGACTACGATGCAGAGATAGCCGTAGAGCAGCTCGTAGCCATGATAGAGCCGCTTATGATTGTAATCATGGCAGTAGTTGTCGGTTTCATTATGATAGCGGTTATCCAGCCGATTTACGGATCGTACCAGAGTATCGCAGATACCGGCATGTAAGTGTAAAAGAGTGAGATAAAGAAACACAAATAAATGTAAAGAGGAATCGAAACATGAGCGTAAGTATTTATCTATCCAGCCAGATTATTCAGGTGGCCGTCGGAACCCGCGCAAAGAAGGGCTCTTTAAAGACGGTTTATACCGCTATGGCTCCGGAAGGCAGCATCATCAACGGAATCGTGATGGACAGCGACTCGTTGGGCGGTTTTCTGAAGAGTTTCTGGGAGGAACACAAGCTTCCGAAGAACGATGTATATCTTGTTGTAAACAGCAATAAGATTGCGGGAAAGAATGTCGAAGCTCCCAACATGAATCCGAAGAAAACGAAGGAGTTTATTCTTCGTGATTTTGCGGATATGCAGCGTGACAGCGATACGCACACGATGGCTTATATTCCGGTCGGTTTTGATAAGGATACAAAGCTTCGCCACCTGTATGCGGAGTCTGCGCCGAAAGATCAGCTGAAGGAATTCATGGATATTTTTGCTTCCATGGGCATTAAGCTTAAGGGTATTGTATCCGGTGAGAGCAGTATCATCGGTTATGCGCAGAATAAACTGGCAAAGGCATACAATACTTTCGTGCTGCAGATATCCAGCGGCAACGTGGTATTCAACCTTTTATTTGTAAACGGAATGTTTAAGTACTTCAACTCGGTTCGATGCTTCAACGAAGTAGGTACGGAGGGATATTTTGAGGATATGGCAAGATCCTTAAACCAGTTGTACCAGTTCATGCAGGCACAGAGAATCAATTCCCCCATCGAGCGTGTATTTCTTGCGGGTATTGACAGAGAAGATCTTGGTTACTACGGACAGACCATTCGCGAGCAGGGTACCGATGTGACCTGTGAAATGGTGGATACCGGATTCGGAGCGGGAACCGGGCTTCAGTATGAATCGGGCAATGCACTCTTTGCGGTCAGCGGACTTTTTGATCTGGGCCCGGACAGCAACTTCTTAACGAACTTCAGCATGAAAAAGTCTTCCGATTCCGCATTTGATAATCGGATTAAGAAATATGTGCTGATTATTGCGGCAGCGTTTGCGGTGATGTTTCTGACCTTCCTGGTAACACTGGGGATGAGGCTGGTCCGCGCAGCGAAACTTGCGGAATTACAGGAATACAATGATACTCTGGCACCGCAGGCAATGCTCTATGATATGGAAGCGGCGCGCAGAGATGAGATGTCAGCCAAATACAATTCCATTTATTCGGTAGTCGAAACAATTGAGTCCTATCCGGTTGCAAGCGATGAAGTAATTGATATTCTGCAAAGAACTGCCCAGGGCTATGCAGAAATTGAAATATCAAGCTTTGATGCAAATGCCGGTAAAATCTCCTTTACGGCGCATTCTCAGAATGTAAACGATATTTATAAATATATCGACCGTCTTCTTGAAGAAGATATCTTCCAGTCGGTGGAACATACGGGTTATACCTATGATGCCAACAAGGATTCTTACAACATCTACGTAGATTGTACGCTGGCAGAATCCGCAGGCAGAAAACTGAAGGAGGATAAATAAATGTTGAAGAATATGTCAGATAAAGATTTACGACTCCTGGTATTTATGTTCCTTATTGTGGTTGTAGTCGGAATCGGCTACTGGGGAATCCGTCCGCAAATCAAGGCTTTTACCAATATGCAGGAAGAAATTGACGAGCAGCAGGCGACAGCGGAATTAAATGATTTGAAAGTCACGAACCTGATGATGGTTTCGACGATGGCCGATGAATATGAAGAAGATATTGCCAAATGTAAGGATGAGTTTTACCCGATTATGAAGAGCTCCGAGGTCGATCAGATGATGACCGCGAAGGCGCATAATCAGAATCTGGAGATTTTTGATTTGAGATTCTCCATGCCTGACGAACCGACCGAGAGAATGGCTTATCAATATTCCGAACTGTATGATGAGCAAAGGAAGGCGAGAACAGAGTATGAAAAGAGCATAATGGCGAGCGTGGGTACGTCCGAAGAGGATGAACTGCTGACGGGATCTTCTCCTAAGAAAGAAGAGGAAGAGGATGCTTCCTCCAAAAAGAAAAAGAAGAAAGAGATTGAAGAGGAAGTTGTAACACTTGATGTATTCGGCGAAGAAGACGGGTATCGTCCGAATACGGATATCTATGCGGTACCGGTTACAATGACTGTCGGTGGAACGGAAGAGGAATTGCATCGTTTTATCAATGAGATTATAGATTCCGATAAACGCGTGCTTCTGACCGGCTATTCCTGGGGTGCGTATCGCAATATCATTCGTCGGGATGCGGAAGGCAATGTTATTAAATCCGAATATACCGAAGAAGAACTGAAGAATATGAAAGTTCTTACCATTAAGCTTGAGGTATATATGTGCGACACTTCCGATGTAAAAGATGCGGAAGAAGCAGAGCAATAAAATGACTGGACCGGATGACAGGTACAGATACTAAATAAAAGGGGTTAATTTCAATTATGGAAATGAAGTCAAACAAGAATATCCGAATCGGTGATGTATTAAAGGAATTCGGATATGTTACGGATGATGATATCAACGCGGCATTGGAGTATTCCAAAAACCATGAAGGAGTCCGTTTGGGCGGTGCGCTGATTGCGCTGAATATCATCACGGAACGACAGATGCTTGAGGCGTTGGGCCGCAGACTCCAGTATGATGTGGTCAGCATGACGGACATCGTTGTGGATATCAATGCCGTGGAAACAATTCCGCAGCAGCTGGCTGAAAAATACGGTATGATGGCATATCATATCGAAGACGGTGTTTTATTTGTCCTGACGAATGATCCGCTGAATTTCTACGGACTTGAAGATATCCGCCAGGTTACCGGTGCAGACCTTCATATCCAGCTTGTGGAGAAACAACCGCTGGAGAATGCCATTCAGTACTATTATTCGGAAGTGGCGGCAAAGAAGGCGGCAGACAAAGCATCCGCGACGTCTAACGCAGTGGATGACATTATTGAGGTTAATGTAGAGAATGCGGATGATGATACCCCGATTATCAACCTGTTAAATTCCCTGGTAATCCGTGCGTATAACTCAAACGTATCCGATATTCATATTGAACCGTTTGAGAAGCATACTTCCGTGCGTATGCGTATGGATGGTGTAATCGTTGATTTTATGACGATTCCTAAAAACATCCACGCATCCCTGATTGCCCGTGTAAAGATTATTTCCGATCTGGATATTGCAGAACGTCGTATTCCTCAGGACGGACATTTTAAGACAACCGTTGAAGGAACACCCATCAACGTCCGTGTTTCCGTAATTCCTACCGTATTTGGCGAGAAAGCGGTTCTTCGTCTGCTGGCGTCGGCTGCAACCATCGATCATTCCGGAACTTTCGGTATGAACGAAAAGAATTATCAGATTGTAAGCGACATGCTTCGTTCTCCGAACGGAATCATCTATGTAACCGGTCCTACCGGTTCCGGTAAATCCACGACACTTTATATGATTCTCTCGGAACTTTCCCAGAGAGCCGTCAATATTTCCACAATTGAAGATCCCGTGGAGAAGAACCTTCCGAAACTGAACCAGATGCAGGTAAACAACACCGCAGGTCTGACCTTTGAAATCGGACTTCGTGCTCTGCTTCGTCAGGACCCGGACATAATCATGTTAGGTGAGACCCGTGATGCCGAGACAGCATCCATCTCCGTACGTGCCGCCATCACCGGCCATCTGGTTTTGTCCACCCTGCATACCAATGATGCGGCTTCTTCCGTAACACGTTTGATTGATATGGGTATCGAGCCTTACATGCTGGCAAACTCTTTGGTCGGAATTATCGCACAGAGACTTGTACGTAAGGTCTGCCCGGACTGCGGTGAGTGGGGGACTCCCACGGATGAAGAGATTCGTATTGTAGGCCGTCCTCTGGAGCATGTAAAGCACAAAGTCGGTTGCAAGAAGTGCAACGGTACCGGATACAGAGGCCGTATTTCCATTCATGAGATTCTGCCGATTGACAAGCCGGTTCGTAAAATGATCTCCGACAATAATACCGCGGAGGAAATCAAGGAATACGCCAGAACCCAGCTTGGAATGCTGACTTTGAAGGAAAGCTGCATGGAATTAATCGAGCAGGGATTAACCACCGTAGAGGAACTTGTAAAGGTTGCTTATTACGATTAATAAAAAGTGAGTGCATCATCACTTTCGCAAAAATCGTTGTATAAATTGCACAAAGAAATGTAAAAAAGCTCGAAAATAAAAATATATTGCTTATGAGGCTCGCCGGTTCGGCGGGCCTTTTTAATGGAAACGGAGAAAAAGACAGGTTTTAAGAATGTTGAAATATGGGCGTTTGCTGGCTGTTTGTTGGACAATTTGTTGGACAAAAATGACTCCGAAAAAAGAGGCCGAAAAGTCTATTTTAGAAATATAATAAATTGAACGATTTTGCAAAAAGGTCATTTTCGGTTAAAAAAGTGAGTGAAAACTCAAAAAATGACATGAAAACCTATAAAAAATGTGTCATGAACAAAAATCATTCGTCAAATCGCACAAACGATTTCGCGGTTCGTTGTATAATAGGTGGAAATTACCATAAACACGGGGAAAATGCTTGATTTCTTTGTTGCAAGTTGATAAAATTCAATTACACTAATTCATGAGAGAGTTACACATAAAGTTGTAATGAAAAAGATCAGAGAAAAAGGAGGACGAACTTATGAAGAAGAATAATAACAAAGGTTTCACTTTAGTAGAACTTATCGTTGTACTGGTTATCCTGGCTATCTTAGCTGCAATCCTTGTACCTGCTCTGTTAGGATACATCGATCGTGCAAGAGAGAAACAGTACGTATTGAATGCAAAGAGCGCATTAACAGCAGCTCAGGCTGAATTATCTGCAATCTATGGCGAGAATGGGGACCTCGATTCTTTAACGGCGGATAGAAAACAGGTAATTAGAGATACTGCAGATGTTCCCGGCACAAGCTTCACTATTGGAACGGTTTCTGAATTAAAAGATGATACCAAGGCAGAGAAAGATAATCATGGTTGCTACACTATCGGAACTGCATTATATGAAGAGGATGGATACAGATTGTTCTACAACGGAAAATCCTGGATTACCTTGCCGAAAACCGATACCTCGACCAAATGCACCAATCCCATTACTATTTGGTCAGCTCCTGCTCCTGCAAATCCGTAATGAATTTGATTGAAATTTGAAATGACCTACCCCCCGCAGATATCTGCGGGGGGTTTTATTTCCACTCGGGTTTCCGTTTATCGCGTGTAACCACACAGGTTATCCATATCCGTTTTTTGTTTGTTGAGGCAGTTTTGTTGATTTTTTACCGGAAGATGGTTATAATTTACATAATTATAACCATGCTTATTTTTGCAATAACAATCGGAGAGATTTATGAATGGCCTTCAGGGTTTAAAAACGAGAAATACGAACCACAAAGGCTTCACACTGGTGGAGTTAATTGTCGTGCTTGTTATTCTTGCGATTCTTGCCGCAATTCTGGTTCCGGCATTACTCGGTTGGATTGACAGAGCAAGAGAAAAACAGGATTTATTAAACGCAAAGAATTGTTTGACTGCGGTACAGGCGGGGCTGACGGAAGAATACGCGATAAACAGTTCCAGTTTGAAACAAGGGGGGACTACTGCAGAATACTTACTCATTCCGGCCAAGGGAGGCAACGCAAAGAATTCTTATGGTGATGTCAATGCAACAAGTTATTATGACGGTTCCGTATATAAACCTAATAAATTTGCTGACACGGTATTAGAGACAGTAGATAAGAAAGATACCAAAAACAAAAAAAATGATAATGAAGATCCGGTTGTAGTTATTTTCGGAGTTGGAAGCAATGTATCGGATAGCACCTGCACATTGCATGAAAAATATACAGTCTATTTTTTGATGTATCAACAGACGATTGATTCTACGCCATTATTCTATTATGACGGAAAGTGGACAACTACTAATCCAACGACGGATACATCCAAGTTTACAGATAGGTATAACCCGAAGGTTGGACCGCTTGCAGGCAAGAAAATGCAGTATTATATTATTAGTAACAAGTTGAGCGAGAAAAAGGGTGGTAAAATATATGCTGGTGAACAGCCGTTTTGGAATTATGTAGATTCTTTTAAGTGATATTGAGACTAGAATTAAAGGAACCGATACAACATCGGTTCCTTTTTTCATGCCTTGCAAATTCCTTCAAACCCATTACAATAATACCCATGAGCACTTCGAAGGGACTTACGAAAAAAGAATATCTGGCAAGGGGCATTTTTTTAACCGTAACCACTGCGATTATGGCTCTGATTTTTATTCAGTCTGCAATGCCCGATTATATTTCCTCGGAGGAGAGCAATATTATAGTCATTTTCATTACGAGTGTGATTGAAAAGACCGGGAAGACGGTTTCGAATCGGGAACTGATTGAGTTTCTGGTAAGAAAAGCAGCACATTTTACGGAATATGCTCTCTTTGGCGCCAGCCTTTTTGCGACAGTGAGGGCCTTTCTCGGGAAAAAATTTGCGGAGAAGGGAAAGGGCGGAAACAGACTGCTTTATCTGATTTCATGGATTCTCGGAACTTTGTACGCCGTAACGGATGAGGTTCACCAGCTTTTTGTACCGGGCCGGTACGGCAAATGGACGGATGTCGTGATTGACGGCGCAGGTCTGGCGCTCGGGGCGCTGATCTGCTTAATGATTTTCAGAAACAGAAGCCGGTGAGGCTTCTTTTTTTGCGCGAAATTCCAGAATCATGGAAATGAGGAAAATCGTACCGCGGAAGATTAACTCCGCACACATTACAACCCAGACACCCACAAGACCGAAACGGGCGGCGGCAAATGCCGACAGGGGAAGCCGGATACACCACATACTGATCAGATTTAAAATCGTAGGGCGCATGGTTTTGCCGAGCCCGCGGAAAACTCCTTCGATTACGATGGAAGCTCCGAACATGGGCTCTGCGAAGGCCTCAATTCGAAGAATTGCGGTTCCGAGGCTGCGGATGCGTTCATCCGGCGTAAGGATTCCGATCATTTCGGGTGCATAGATATACAGAAGAACACCGGAAAGAGCCATAAGAAGGATTCCCATGGCAACACACAGGTAGGAAAACTGCTTCATCAGAGGAGGGCGTTTGGCACCTTTGGCCTGGCCGACCAGTGTGGTTGAGGCATGTGAGATGCCGTAGCCTGGCATATAGCAGAAACTCTCCGCGGTAATCGCGAAGCTGTTTGCGGCAATCGCGATAGTTCCTAACGGAGATACGATTTTTGTGGAAAGCACGTAGGCGGAGCCCATAACCAGGGAACTTGTCATGACAGGAAGGGACATGCGTACGGCGACACACCAGTTATGGAAGGAAAGCTGCTTTTTCTCGCCTCTTCGAAGATGGAGTTTTTGGGAGAATACCAAAAGGGCAAGCAAAACAAAAACCGCGCCGGTAAGTTCCGAGAAAAAAGTTCCGAGGGCGGCACCCGTGACGCCGAGTCCGGCACCCGGAAGATGAAGCAAAAGACGTCCGCCAAACAGGGAAATATTTGTCTCTGTGTTGATTAAAAGTGCATTAAAAATCACGTCCAGGAAACACATTACGACATTCATGATACTCGGCAGACGCATGTTGCCGCTGCATTCAAGCATGCCGAAGCCGGTATAATTAATCTGCATTAAAGGCAGAGTCATTCCGAAAATCAGGAAATATTTTGAAGCGTCCCCTGCCACCGCTTCCTCTGCACCCATCCAGTAAGGAAACTGTGTATGAATCAGGGCGCAGTTTAAGGCAAGTACCGTAGAGAAAGCAAGGCCGGTTAACAGCCCCGCCCTTACATGCTGTCTTGCCTCTTCATCCTTTCCGGCACCGATGGTATGCGCAATGCTGACCGTAAAGCCGGTGCCTATGGCATGGCAAAGCCCGCCCACCAGCCAGGTGGTGGTGGACACGATTCCGATGGCGGCGGAGGCGGAAGACCCCAGATGTCCCACCATGGAAGCATCGATATACTCCATCAGGATGGTGGAGATTTGCGCTAAAATAGCGGGGATGCTGAGACGGAGAACCAGCTCAATCTGATTTCTTCGACTGAGCGTTTCTCCGTTCCGCATCCCTGCAAGTAAGTCTTTTTTCATATTTTAGGAATTCTTGTTTTCCTTTGCTTTTGCAGCCTCAAGTGCTGCCTCGGGAATTGCCGGAATAATGCCGTCGAAGTGCTCCAGCCGTTCGCCGATTGCCGCGGTAATTATAGTTTTGGAAGAATCCACTTTTGTGGGGTCCAAAATAAGCTTGTCAATCTGCTTTGCCACAATCCGCCCGCCGGAGGGATTGATGACACTGTCGATTCCATCCGTAACAACGGCATCCACGGTGGAATATTCAAAGGCGAGGGAAGTGCCCGCAAGAGAGCAGTTTTCAAGTACCAGGTTATCGATATAGCAAAAGCCCTGAAGACTCTTTACCTTACAGTTCGTAAGGCGGACGTTCTTTGAGTTCCAGCCGATGTATTCTCCGTCGATTTCACAGTTTTCCAGCGTGATATTTTCACAGTTCCAAATAAAATCCTTTGATTTCAGATAAGAATTCCGGATGGTGATGTTCCGGCATCCGTCAAAGGAATATTTGCCGTTGAGCGTAAGGTTTTCGATAACGGCATTATTGCTTCCCTTAAAGAAGTATTCTCCCTTTGCCGTCACATTCGTAAGGACTAAATCGTCACATTCCCAGAGTGTTTCGGGACAGTCCTTAAACTCTACACCGGTAAGGCGGATCCGTTTGCTTTTGCGGAAACATTTCGGCGCTTCAAAAACGCAGTTTTCCATGGAAATATCCTCGGAATACCAGGTACCCGCTCTGGAATCAACCGTAAAATCGCATCCGATAGCCGTAATGCTCTTTGCATACCAAAGCGGATAGCGGGAGGTGAAACGGCAGGAATCCAGTTTGATTCCGCGGGTTTCTTTAAAAGGGGATTCCCCTTCGTCAAAGGAGCAGTTTTTAAGGCTTAAATCCTGCTCCCCGAAGAATTCTCTTTCAGCAGTATAAGCGCCATTTTCATATGTCTGATTCATGTGATACCTTCTTTAATTTATGTATTTTTAATGTATTTATCTATTTTTACAAAATTATGAATAAAATGCAACTTTCATCACCGAAATTTCACAACGCAGAGCGGGGAAAAAGATTGCGAAAAACCCCTGAATCGGGTAAAATTCAAGTATAGCAAAAAGAGAGAACAGGAGGGGGTATAAGATGAAATTTTATCGTTGCAAGAAGTGCGGTCAGATCATCGCAATCGTGAAAGAAACGAAAGTTCCCGTAATGTGCTGCGGAGAGAAGATGGAAGAAATCATTCCCGGCACAACGGATGCTGCAGTAGAGAAACATGTTCCGGTTTATGAAGTGAAAGACGGTATCGTTACCGTAACGGTGGGCAGTGTGGAACATCCGATGGCACCTGAGCATTACATCGAATGGATTGCCATTAAGACCACGGGCGGCAACCAGCGTAAGGAACTGAAGCCGGGCGATGCACCGAAGGCAGTTTTCGCAATCTGCGAGGGCGATGAAGTAGAAGAAGTGTACGCATATTGTAATTTACACAGCTTATGGAAAGCATAAAAAAGGAGGGTGATAAGAATGAAAACTTATAAATGTCTGGTATGTGGCGAGGTATTCACTGTGGAAGACGGGGACACTCCCGTATGCCCGTTATGCGGTGTGGACGGAGATCAGGTTGTGGAAGTTGTTGAGGAAGCAAAGGGGGAAGGCAAATCCAATCCCTATGCCGGTACTCAGACCGAGAAAAATCTCCAGGCCGCATTCGCAGGGGAATCCCAGGCCAGAAACAAGTATACGTATTTTGCAAGCAAGGCGAAGAAGGAAGGATATGAGCAGATTGCCGCTCTGTTCTTACAGACCGCTGACAATGAAAAAGAGCATGCAAAATTGTGGTTCAAGGAATTAAACGGAATCGGTACCACCGCAGAGAACCTTGCAGCAGCAGCTGACGGTGAGAACTATGAGTGGACCGATATGTA